>DMCG01000228.1:10393-15544 GCA_003445855.1 Spartobacteria bacterium
GAGATCGCGATGCGCGCCGGCGTCGATTTCATCAAAACATCGACGGGCAAGATTTCGCCCGCTGCGACGATGCCGGTCACGCTCGTCATGCTCGAAGCAATCCGCGATTACTTTTATGAAACGGGTATTCGCATCGGGATGAAACCAGCCGGCGGCATTCGCACCGCCAAGCAAGCGCTCGCCTGGCTCGTCATGCTCAAGGAAACGCTCGGCGACGATTGGCTTACGCCCGATCTCTTTCGCTTCGGCGCCAGCACGCTCGTCAACGACGTGCTGATGCAAATCGTGAAGACTGTCGATGGAAACTACCAGGGCCCCGATTATTTTTCGTTGCCCTGAGCGGCGCGCTTTTCCTTTTCTCCCCAGAGATGGAATGTGTAAGTGAAAACTACGTAGCCAAGAACGTGATGAGGACTGTCGTTGGTGACGTAGATCGCGGGGTTGACTTGAAAATCTTTCGTCAGGTTGCAGGTGAAACCAATGGTGGATGAGTTGCCCGAGCCACTTTGGAAATCGACCTGCGCGCGCCAGGTCTCATTGAAATCGTAGGCGTAACCGACGATCGCTTCGTTGCGAAAATCGACATGCGTCGTGCCCACAATGAACTTGTGATGTTCCATGTAATAACCCGCTTCGATGAATGGTTGAGGATCGACATGACTGTGCGGCGACCAGTTCACGAAGCCGATCGAGAGCAGATATGGCTCTTTCTGAATCAGCCCGAGTTCAGTGCCAAAGATCAGCTCGTTCGGCTGGAAACCTTTGAAAACGGCGACTTCCGCCCACTTGGTTAATCCCATCTCGGCTTGCAGCTCATACGGATTCGCGATGCGCTCGCTTTGCGCCTGAAAGCTGAGCGAAAGATCGCCTTCGGGTTGAAGGTCAGGCGTCACGATTTGGCTCAGCCCTTTCGTGGTCGCGAAAGAGGCGTGCGCCGTCGCAAGGCTGCCGGCTGCGGCCAGAAAGGAAGAAGCGATCAAATGTCGGAGCTGCATGGGATGGAGTCGTTGGATCGTTAAATCATTAAAACGCACGCGCTTTCTTTTTGCGTGCGAGGAGTGTTCGATCGGATTAAATGTTCATGTCGATCTTATGCCGAGAAAAAATTCCCGCCATAGTTCCGCCATTGTCGTTCGCGAGGAAAAAACGCTCGATCACCGCGTGGCGCTTCCACTCAGCGAGCGGCGATTGAGCTTCGGCGACCGCTGGAGCTACGCGCCCGCGCCCGAGGCGAGCGATTACATCAAGCTTCGCCCACGCTACAAATTGTTCATCGGCGGCAAATTCGTCGCGCCGCGCTCCGGCAAATATTTCGATTCAATCAATCCGGCCACCGAAGAAAAGCTGGCCGAGATCGCGGAGGCCGATGCGCACGATGTCGATCTTGCAGTGAAAGCGGCGCGGCGCGCTTACAACAACACCTGGAGCAAAATCCCCGGGCGCGAGCGGGGGAAGTTTCTCTACCGCATCGCGCGGCTGATTCAGGAAAAATCGAGAGAACTGGCCGTGCTCGAATCGATGGACGGCGGCAAAACGATCAGGGAATCGCGCGACATCGATCTGCCGCTGGTTGCCGCCCATTTTTTTTATTACGCGGGCTGGGCCGACAAACTCGAATATGCATTTCCGGGCAGAACGCCACGCCCGCTCGGTGTGGCCGGTCAAATTATCCCGTGGAATTTTCCGCTTTTAATGGCGGCGTGGAAGCTCGCTCCTGCGCTGGCATGCGGAAATACCTGCGTACTCAAGCCGGCCGAAACCACGAGCATCACCGCGATACACCTCGCGGAGATTTTTCAAGCGGCCGAACTTCCCGACGGTGTCGTCAACATTGTCACCGGCGCCGGTGAAACCGGGAAGGCGATTGTCGATCATCCGAAGATCGACAAGATCGCGTTCACCGGATCGACATCGGTCGGCAAATTGCTCACGCAAGCGGTCGTCGGCACAAAGAAAAAGCTCACGCTCGAACTAGGCGGCAAAGCCGCCAACATCATTTTCGAAGACGCGCCGATCGATCAAGCGGTCGAAGGAATCATCTCCGGCATTTATTTCAATCAGGGCCATGTTTGTTGCGCCGGTTCGCGGTTGCTCGTGCAGGAAGGAATTTTTCCGGCCGTCATCCGCAAGCTACGCGATCGCATCGCGACACTGCGCGTCGGAAATCCGCTCGACAAAAACACGGACATTGGCGCGATCAATTCGCGGATGCAGCTCGACAAAATCTGCGAGCTCGTCGACAGCGGACTCAAACAAGGCGCTGAACTTGTGCAGTCGCGGGTGCGATTGCCGGCAAAAGGTTACTGGTATCCGCCGAGCTTTTTTACCGGCGTCACCGCTTCGCATCGCATCGCACAAGAAGAAATCTTCGGGCCCGTGCTTAGCGTGATGACCTTCCGTACGCCCGAGGAAGCGATCGAGCGCGCAAACAACACACCCTACGGATTAAGCGCCGGCGTGTGGACGGACAAAGGCAGCAAGATTTTCAAGATTGTGAACAAACTGCGCGCCGGCGTGGTTTGGGCGAACACTTACAACAAATTCGATCCGACCAGCCCGTTCGGCGGCTACAAAGAAAGCGGCTTCGGCCGCGAAGGCGGATTGCACGGCTTGCTGCCGTATCTCGCGCCGAATTAGTTATTGTCGATCTTGCCCTCGGAGAAATCTGCTTGCGAGTCCAAGTACACGAGGACAAATGCAATTCCGAGCAGCGGCCGCAGCAGGGTCTCCACAAGACCGAGTATGAAGCGGGCGAGGTTGAAAGCTTGAGACTTTGAGTTTGCCGTCAGCGCCTGAAGCAGCGCTTGCGGATCCTGCGAGGTGGTCAACTGGTGAAAATAATGCCGGATCGATGGCCACTCCGGTCCGACATTGATCGCGAGCACGAACGCCGACCAGATTGAAAAAAGAAGAACGCCCCGCCAGAGCGGGCGACGAAACCAGGGCCGGTCGCGCTCGCCGCGCGCGAGTTGTTTGCTTTGGCGCAATGCGCCGGTGGCGTCCGATTCCGCGAGAACCGCGAATTGCTGCCAAAAGAGGAAGTTGACGAACAACCGTCCGACGATCCAAACCTGAAAAGCAAGCACGGTGAGCACGAGCAAGATCGACAATAAGGAAAGAGGGCCGCTCATGATCATCCAGATGATTGCCAGCGGAAGCGCAGTCCAAAAAAAGTAAGCGCCGTAGACAAAGATGCAGAGCATCGCAACGCGCGGCCAAAATTTCAAAACGTCGTGGAGAAGGCCGAAGATTCGCGCCTTATGACCGGCGGCTATTTCAGCGGTTACGATCTGAATGCCGGCGATAAATGCGGGCCACGCGGCAAGACTGAGGAGGAGCATGCAAAAGGTGAACATGGCCGCAATCAGCGTGCGCAAATCGGCTTTCATCTCGGCTGATGCGCCCAAAGCGGAACCGCTCAGTTGCGCGCAAATGGACGGCAGCGCCACGAGCAGGGTCAGATAGAAGAATTGAAAAAAACCTTTCCGATAAATCCGAAGGGTCTCGCTCAAAATTTGGGCGAAGCTGCGTCGAGGAAGTGACACATCAGACGTGCGCCTTTCCAACTGGACTGATTCGAAAAGGCCGGGAATTTCCGCCGCGGTTGTCCAAAGATCGACATCGGCGCTGCGCGCCTGGTTTGGAGCAAGCAGGCGGCCCTCATCCCGCCACTCACGCAAGGTTTCGATGTCGGCCGGTCCATATTCCTTGCCCTGGACGCGGACAATCCATTCTTCGGCCATTATGTATTTAAGCGCGAATCGGCCAAAATTGTAAGGCGATTGTGCCAATCGCGTCGGCGGCTGCCCAGCCGCCCTGCAAAAGCCTGTTTTCAACTGCCGCGATTCAGTTAATCCTGTCTTCCGAAATGAAGCTGCTTTTGATCGACGGGCATTATTACGTGTATCGCTCTTTTTTCGCGATCCAGAATCTCTCAAATTCCCGTGGCGAACCGACGAACGCAATTTTCGGGTTCACAAAAACTCTTCGGCGCATGTTGAAAGATTTGCAGCCCGAGCTGGGCGCCGTTTTTTGGGATGAAGGTCTGCCGCAAAAGCGAATGGAACTGCAGCCCGCCTACAAGGAAACGCGCAAGGAGATGCCGCAGCCGATGATTCCGCAGCTCGATTTCATCCAAAAGCTGACTCCACTGCTCGGTTTCCGGAACATTTCGCTGCCCAACACGGAGGCGGACGACTTGATGGGCTGTTACACGCTCGCTGCCTGCAAACGCGGCGTCGAAGTCGTGCTCGCGACAAATGACAAGGATTTGTTTCAGCTCGTCGGCTCATGCGTGAAAGTTTACACCACGGCCAAAGCCGATCTCGCATCGCCCAAAGATACGTTTGCGCTTCTGGGCGAAGCTGAGGTGACCGCAAAATGGGAGGTCCCGCCGAATCTGATCGGCGACGTCCTTGCTCTGGCCGGCGATTCGGTTGACAACATCCCGGGCGTTGGGCTCGGCCGCAAAACCGCCGCCGCGCTGATTCGCGAATTCGGCGGATTGGAAGCTTTGCTGGGCAAGATCGACAAGGTGAAAAATCAGCGCACCCGCGAAAAGCTGCTCAACGCGCGCGACCAGATCCTACAGAACCGGAAGATGGTTGAGCTCGATTGCGATCTGGAATTGCCGCTGGCAATCGATGATCTCCGGATCAAGCCCGAGTATCCCGGCCTGATTGCTGCCCTGGAAAAGTGCGAATTTAAATCGCTCTTGCAGGAAGTCCGCGAGGAAGCGGCTCGAATGGCAAGCGGAAGTCAGTCCGAGTTGCAATTATAATGTAGCGCAAGCCTCCGGCTTGCGAATCAGGGTCACAAGCGAGACGCTTGTGCTACTTTTCTCGTAAAAAATTCGAACGCGAACCTAACCGAAGTGTCGAACTCAACAGGTTAAGGCGGTTCGGGTGGCTGCACGTTCTCGTATTTGTTGTTTCTCCTTGGCGTGCACCGCCCGAATCTTTTTTGCCGTTCCAACGTGAGCGGAGTTGCGGTTGCCAGCCTTCTCTCCCTATGATGTTTTCCTAGACGGTGGTCTATGGAAGAGGACGTTTCCTTGTTTGGCATCCGCGGTTTCGTGATCCATGCACCGGAATTTGGCACCCTACGCGACCGGCGTGGTGGCGCCGTCATTATCGAAAACGGACGCATCTC
>DMCG01000160.1:0-137 GCA_003445855.1 Spartobacteria bacterium
TTCCCAAATCCGCGCTCATCTGCGTAGTTTGTGGACAACTTGGCGGCGACGAATCGAAGATCGACAAGACATCGCGGACGCAAACCGGTCCGTCGTATCAAAGTTTTGCCTTACGTTGTATCGGACGCACGATCGCG
>DMCG01000160.1:425-4198 GCA_003445855.1 Spartobacteria bacterium
CCGGCTTACAATCCGCTAACGGTGCCGACAAAATGGTTAAAGTTTATCGTCGCGATTTTTCTTCTGCCCATCTGTGCGATTTTCACACAAACATTTTTCACGGCGTTCGCGCGCGCGACCGTTGCGCAACGACTCTGGGCCGGCGAAGAATTCTGGTTTTTCTCGCTCGGCGCGCTTCTTTGGCTGATCGCATTCTTCGGCTTGCCGCGCCCGATCGTTCTTTACATTTTTGGACATGAGCTGACACATGCGCTTTGGGTTTGGTTAATGGGCGGACGCGTCAGCCGGTTTCGCGTGGGACGTGAAGGCGGCCACATCGTGACCAACCGCAGTAATTTCTGGATCGCGCTCGCGCCGTATTTTTTTCCGTTCTACAGCATCTTGGCGATCGCGGCTTACGGAATTTCCAGTTTATTTTTCAACGTGCAGCCCTACGGCCGGCTGCTTTATGGCGCGATCGGTGTCACATGGGCGTTCCACTTCACATTCACCTGCTGGATGGTCCCCAAGAACCAAACCGATTTGCGCGATCACGGCACCTTCTTCTCGCTCGCCGTGATTTATCTGATGAACCTGACGTTGCTCAGCGTGATGCTCGTGCTCGCTTCATCGCAAATCACGTTCGCGAGCTTCGGCGCCGATCTGGCCACAAACGTCGGCAACTTCTCGCATTGGATTGTCGATCTTGTCGAGGAACTCAGCCAAGGCGCGCAACATCCGTAGTTTTCCCGGTAGGGCGACGCTCTGCGGAGCCGTAGAATTCTCATGCCCATTTCGTCGGCTCGACAGAGTCTCGCCCTACCGAACGTTCGTTATCGCCGCAAAGGGCAAGATCGACAATCCCTCCGCAAGATTTAAGCGGCGGCCATCAAAACCGATTTCGCGACCGGTGAAAATTTCGCGTGCATTTTCCAGCACAAGAGTTTCAGGAAGATCGACAACGGTATCCTTCCACTTCTCGCCGACCGGCGGAAAACCAATCCGCGACGAAAGCCGCGGCGCAATCACAACGATCCATCGTCGATCCAATTGCCGCGCGAAACTGATGCAGCACTCGGCCAACGTTCCGCTCGCCCTCAGCGGCAAATAACTTCCGCGCTGGAAAAGATCGACATGTTCGCGGCGAAATTGCAGCGCTCGCTGCGTCAAAAACATCTTGATCCGGCCGTCGGGCCAAAGATCGACAAGTTCCCGCGGATTCGCCTGCGCGAGTTGCGCGAGCATTTCGCGGCGATGTTTGTAATCGACGGGACGCCGATTGTCCGGATCGACCAGAGAAAACTCCAAAATCTCGTTGCCCTGATAAATGTCGGGCACGCCGGGGGAAGTCAGTTTAAGCAGCGTTTGCGTAAGCGAGTTGATCGCGCCGAGTCGCGCGATCTCTTTGGCCACGGGAAGAAAACTGGGGAGAAATTTACTTTTGAGCGACGCTTCCAAAATCTTCGCGATAAAATCACGCATCGCCGCGAGCCATTCTTCATTTGGCTGAATCCAGCTCGTATTGACGTTCGCTTCATTCAGCGCTTTCGCCATGTAGGTCTGAATGCGCTCGACGTACTCCGGCGTCGAGTTCTCTTCCGGTTCGCCCGACGGTTGAATTGGCCAGGTCCCAATTAAAGTTTGATACAGCAAATATTCCTCGTTCGCGTCCGGCGCTTCCGTGTCGTTGACGCTGCGTTTCCAACGGCGATTAACAACCCGCCAGCGCTGCAACGACCGCCGCCAAAGCTCCGGCATTTCAGAAATGGCGATCATTCGCGCGCGCACATCCTCGCTGCGCTTGGTGTCATGCGTGGAAGTCGCCAGCAGTGTCGCCGGCCAATCGCGTTGTCGATTTAGATTGCGCTCGTGAAATGCGTCGACGCCCAGCCCAAATTGCTGCGGTTCGCCGCCGACTTCGTTTAACGCCGCCAGCCGGTTGTAAATGTAAAACGCAGTGTCCTCGACTCCTTTGGCCATGACCGGTCCCGTCGATTGCTGAAACTTGAGAATGAAATGCGTATGCGCGGCACGTGCATCGTCGTCGGGAATCCCCGGAAATCGGGAGAGCAGAATATCGCGCAGAAAATTAAAGATCGACTCTTCCATCCCGGGATTGCGGCGCTTGGCGGCGGCGATCGCGCGTTCGATTACTTGTCGATCTTCGTCACTCACTGGCCGTCCCGGGGCGAGGTAAGTTCGATAAACGGGAAAGCACGCGATCGTTTCGCGCACCGCGCGCGCGAGCGCTTCCAGCGTGAAATCGCGATACCAGCGATTTTGCTCCGAAAGCCGGTCGACCATGTTGCCGAGAACATTGACATCGTTGGCAAGCGCCAATCGCATCACGAGCAGCTTCTTCGCATAAACGAGATGATTGAAATGCAGAGAGTGGCCGATGAAACGATTGAATGTCTTTGTCATCGCAGTTTCGGCTGACGAATCGACCAGCAGCTGAGTCACTTGGCTCGCGAAATCGTAGCCAGTCGTACCGTGCACCGGCCAATCTTTCCGCAGCGTCTCATCGCCAGTGAGAATTTTCTCGACGATCATGTAGATGGCGCGGCCATCCTGCGGCAACGCGATTCTGAGCGCCTCTGCACATCGCCGCTGCAATTTTTCGAAATATTCCTGCGGCAAATAAAGCCCATCCGGATGATCGATGCGCAATCCGGTGACCGCGCCGGCGCGGACAAGATCGACAAGTAGCTCATGCGTCGCTTCAAAAACTTCCGGCAATTCCATTCGAATCGCCGCCAGATCGTTGACATCAAAAAACCGGCGGTAATTAATTTCTTCCGCCGCCACCCGCCAGAAGGCCAGCCGGTAGGATTGCGCGTTGAGCAACTCATCGAGCGCGTCAAAGCTGCGCGCGTCGCCCGGTTTCCCGTTGATTTGCCGCAGCGCTTTTTCGATCGCCTGTTGCACTTGCGGCGCCTCCGCGCAGCGGCGCTCGAGCCGACGCTTGACGATTTCCTTCTCGCGAACGCGCTCCGCGATGCGCCCCAAATCGGTCTCGGTGCGCTTCGGTAAATATTCGAGCGCGGTCAGGATGCTTTGGAATTCGGCATAAAAATCCTCCTCCTGATATTGGGTGAGATTTTGCCGTGCGATCTCCAAAATATATCGATAAGTACCCGGCGCGATCGGCAGTCTGCGATCGTAGTAGGAAAGATAAAAAGCGCCCTCTTCGAAGCGGACTTGGAGCTCGCCCCGCTCGAGCACGCGCCCGTATTGATCGCTCAAAATCGGGAGCAGAACTTTGCCGCGCAGGTCCGACTTGAGCGGATGCCATTCGATGTCGAAATACGGCGCGTACATCGAGCTGGGCCCATTTTCGAGCACATCCATCCACCATTGATTAAGCGGCTCGGCAATGCCCATGTGGTTGGGAACGAAATCGAGCAGCTGTCCCATTCCATGCGCGTGCAGCTCGGCGACCCACGCATCGTACTCCTCGCGCGAACCGATCGCCGCGTTGAGTTTATTATGATCGCTAATTTCGTAGCCGTGCAGACTCTCCGCCCGCGCCTGAAAATAAGGCGAGGAATAGGCGTCGCTCACACCGAGCGCGTGCAAGTACGGGACGATTTCGCGTGCCTGCGCGAAAGTAAACTGCCGGTTAAATTGCAACCGGTAAGTGCAACTGGGGATGCGCGGATGTTGCTGCTTTGTCATGTCGAGCGGAGTCGAGACATCTCTTACTATTCTTTGTTGGAAGCGATGCGCAGAAAAAAAACGTGAGATCCTTCGCTCCGCTCAGGATGACGCGCTTCAGTCTCAGCGCTGAAGCG
>DMCG01000135.1:0-1093 GCA_003445855.1 Spartobacteria bacterium
ACGAAAGCCGGCGAAACGGCGGAAAGATCGACAACTAGCGCCGGAAAGAAACCAAAAGCCAAGAAGGCGGGAAAGAAAGCGAAGAAATAATTTTATGCACTGTCATTCTGAGCGAAGCGAAGCGGAGTCGAAAGCCTGCCCTGAGCGAGGCGAAGCCGAGTCGAATGGGAATCCCGCGATGTTAGCGAGCGTGTTGCTCCTGGAAGGCCGGGACGCGCGTTTGAGAGGTCGCTCGCTCCGCTCGGGATAACACATTAGATTTTTATGGGACAAAAAGTTAATCCGATCGGTTTTCGTCTCGGTGTGAACCGAGACTGGCGTTCGCGCTGGTACGCTTCGCCGCAGGAGCTGCCGGCATTTTTGCACAGCGATCTCAAAATTCGCAATTATGTGAAGAAGAAACTGCAGTTCGCCGCGGTCGCGAAGATTGTGATCGAGCGCGCGTGGAACTCCATTCGCGTCACCATTCACACCGCGCGTCCCGGCATCGTGATCGGTCGCAAAGGCGCGGAGATTGAGAAGATGACCGAAGAGATTTCGAAAATGGCGCAGGGCAAACAGATCAAGATCGACATCCAGGAGATCAAAACGCCAGAACTGGACGCCCAACTGGTCGCGGAAAACGTCGCGCTGCAAATTGAGCGCCGCATCGCGTATCGCCGGGCGATGAAGAAAGCCGTGCAGACAGCGATGGATTTTGGCGCGCAGGGAATTCGTTTGCGCAGTTCAGGTCGATTGAACGGCGCGGAGATTTCGCGCTCGGAATGGTATCGTGAGGGCAAGGTCCCGCTGCACACTTTGCGAACGGCAATCGATTACGGATTTGCCGAAGCCAACACGGTTTACGGCAAGATCGGAGTAAAGTGCTGGATCTGTAAGAAAGAGGAAGCGCCTGCCGAACCAGCTGCGCCACCGCCACCGCCACCGCCGGAACCAGTTGAAGCTTAAGGAAAAACTTAATGCATTTCTCGCAACAAAATGATGTAGCCACGGCGCTCTGTCGCCGTGCTGTGATGCGCCCCGGCAGAGCGGGGCGGCTACAGCGCCGTGCCATTTAGAAAGTAAGAAAATTTATGCCGTTGATGCCCAAACG
>DMCG01000135.1:1429-1698 GCA_003445855.1 Spartobacteria bacterium
TGGATCACGAACACGCAGCTCGAAGCAGCGCGGGTGGCGCTTACTCGAAACATGAAACGCAAAGGCAAATTGTGGATTCGGATTTTTCCCGACAAATCGGTGACCTCTCGTCCGCCGGAAACGCGCATGGGCAAAGGCAAAGGCCAGCCCGAATATTGGGTCGCAACCGTGCGCCCCGGTAACATTTTGTTTGAACTCGACGGCGTGACGGAATCGGTCGCGCGCGAATCTCTTCGCCTGGCAGCGGATAAATTGCCGGTGCGCACGAA
>DMCG01000135.1:1955-3167 GCA_003445855.1 Spartobacteria bacterium
GCCTAACGAATCATGAAGATCAAAGAAATCATCGAGATGAGCACGGACGAGTTGCTGACCAAGAAACGCGACTTGCGTCAGGAGAGCCTGCATCTGCGTTTGCAGCAGCAGAGCGGCCAGCTCGAACAGCCAAGCCGATTGCGCTTGGTGCGGCGCGACGTCGCGCGCATCGAGACCGTGCTTTCGCAGCGCGCAACAACTGCGAATAAAAAGTAATTTATGGCCGAGCAAGATCGACAATCACAAGATCGACAATCGACGGCACAGCCGCCGCCGCTTCCAGCGCGATTTACGCGCGCTCCGCGCAAGACGCGCACCGGCCAGGTTATTTCGAGCAGCATGAACAAGACGATTGTGGTGAGAACGGTCACGCGCGTGCCGCACCCGCGCTTCGGGAAAATCGTCAAGCAGATGAAAAAGTTTTACGCGCACGACGAGGAGAACAAGGCGAAGACCGGCGACACGGTGCGCATCATGGAAACGCGGCCGCTGAGCAAACTAAAGCGATGGCGCTTAGTGGAGGTCCTCCAAAAGTAACTCCGAAATGATTCGCGAGTAAATTGTCGATCTTATGGTACAACTTCGATCCAGACTTGATGTGGCTGACAACACGGGCGCGCGCATGGCCACGATGATCGGCGTGATCGGGAAATCGACCCTTTACGCCAGAATCGGCGACGTGATCACGGCGAACGTGAAAGAAGCGAGCGCGACCGGCACGGTGAAAAAAGGCGAAGTCGTGCGCGCGGTTTTGGTTCGCACGAAACAACCGATTAAGCGGGACGACGGTTCGCTCCTGCGCTTCGACAATAACGCGATCGTAATCATCGACAAAGATTTGAACCCGCGCGGCACTCGCATTTTCGGGCCGGTCGCGCGCGAGTTGCGCGAGAGGAATTTCATGAAAATTGTCTCGCTCGCACCGGAAGTTTTATGAACCGCATCAAGCATTTTGTAACACAGCCATCTTGGCTGTCAAAATCATGTGTCCAGGATGCCCCGCAATGAACCGGCTGGAAGACTGTGTTACGGCAGAAGTGTTATGAACCGGATCAAGTTTCACGTTAAAAAAGGGGACCAGGTCGAGGTCATCTCCGGAAACTTTCGCGGTTCGTCCGGCAAGGTGCTGGAAGTGCTGCCGAAAAAGCAGCGGGTTTTGATCGAAGGCGTGCGCATTATTAAGAAGCACCTGCGCAAATCGCAGGACAATCC
>DMCG01000135.1:3505-9623 GCA_003445855.1 Spartobacteria bacterium
CGCGAGACCAAGATCGAGAAGAAGGAAAAGAAACAAGCCGCGAAAAAGGCGGAGAAGAAAGCGGCGTAAATGGAAAACGAATTTTACCGTGATTACAAAGACCGCGTGATGCCGGCGTTGCAAAAACAGCACCGCTACAAAAACGTTCACCAGGTGCCGAAGGTCGAGAAGGTGGTGATTAACACGTCGGTCGGCTCGCAGTCGGACGTGAAACAGGCGCTGGAGGAGGCGAAGGCGGAACTCGCTTTGATCACCGGCCAGCGCGCGGTCGAAACGCGCGCCAAGAAAAGCATTTCGAATTTTAAATTGCGCAAGGACCAGGCGATTGGCGCGAAGGTGACGCTGCGCGGCGAGCGGATGTATGAATTTCTCGAGCGGTTTATTAAAGCGGCCCTGCCGCGCATCCGCGATTTTCGCGGAGTGTCGCCGCGCTGTTTTGACAAGCATGGCAACTACACGCTCGGAGTTTCCGATCAGTCGATTTTTCCCGAGGTCGAGCTCGATAAAATCAAGCGCAACATCGGATTTGATGTTACTTTCGTCACAACCGCGCGGACGGACGAGGAAGCCAAATCGCTCCTGAGCGAAATGGGAATGCCGTTCAGCGACCGGGCCAGGAAACCCGCCGCGCAGCCGGCCGCCTAAACTTTGGACAGAATAAACAGAATGTACGGAATGATTTTACTTGGAGAAGCGGCGATGCCCGCTTCGCCATCCTTTTGTTAATTTTGTTCATTCTGTCGGGATTACCATGAGCACTGTTACTGATCCCATTGCCGATCTTCTCGCGCGCATCCGCAACGCGGCGCACGCGCAAAAGATCGACATGTTCATTCCGTACTCGAAGATCAAGGCCGAAATTGTCCGCATTTTGAAGGACGAAGGTTACATCTCGGAATACTCGATCGACACGAGCGCGGCGCATCCGCGCATCAAGGTGACAAACAAAATCGTGAACCGGTCGAGCCCGATCACCGGCTTGCGGCGCGTGAGCCGCCCGGGTTTGCGCCGTTACGTCGGCGCGGACGAAATCCCGCGCGTTCTCGGCGGGATGGGCGTGGCGATTCTTTCCACGCCGCGCGGTGTGCTGTCGGGACGCGAAGCCAAGAAACAAAAAGTGGGCGGCGAGCTGCTCGCCTACGTTTGGTAAATTTTTTTTATGTCACGAATCGGAAATAAAGCAGTCGAGATTCCCGACAAGGTCAAAGTCAACATCGACAATGACGGCGCCGTTTCCGTGGAAGGGCCGAAGGGAAAGCTGAGCTGGAGGCTGCCGCGCGACATCAAAGGAAGCGTGAAGGACAATCGCGTTTCGCTGATGCGCGAAGCTGAGACGCGCAGTGTGAAAGCATTGCACGGGCTTTCCCGCAGCCTTGTTCATAATATGGTGCAAGGCGTCAGTGAAGGTTTCAGCAAGCAGCTCGAGATTGAAGGAGTTGGCTTTAAAGCTGTCGTGCAAGGATCGACCCTCAATCTGAGTTTGGGTTTCTCGCATCCGATTTTGTTTCCCATTCCCAAGGAAATCAAAATCACGGTTGCCGACAGCACGAAACTCAACATTCAGGGGATCGACAAAAAATTAGTCGGCCAGGTGGCCGCGGACATCCGGCGTTTTTATCCGCCGGAGCCGTACAAGGGCAAAGGCGTGCGCTACGCCGGCGAACAAATTCGTCGCAAGGAAGGCAAGACCGTCCAGTAAGTATGGCGACCACAACTCGTACGGTCGCGCGTCAGCGCGTTCATAAACGGATAAGGAAAAAAGTTGTGGGCACCGCCGAGCGCCCTCGGCTGGCCGTTTATTTTTCCGGCACGCATGTTTATGCCCAGGTCGTGGACGATAGCGCCGGGCGGACGCTGGCCGCCGCATCAACAATGGAACGTTCGTTGCTCGGCCAAAATAAAGCCGCGGCCAATCGCGTGACGGCGGCAAAGATCGGCAAAGCGATTGCGGAACGCTCCCTTGCGAAAAAGATCGACAATGTTGTTTTCGATCGCGGCGGGTTTTTTTATCACGGGAAAGTCAAAGTTCTCGCGGACGCGGCGCGAGAAGCCGGCTTAAAATTTTAATTTATGGCACAAACAAATCCAGGCCGGCGACCCGACTGGCGCAAGCCGGACAAAACTCCCGCGGCTAAAGGTGATACGACCGAGAAAGTGGTTTTCATCAACCGCTGCGCGAAGGTGGTGAAGGGCGGAAGGCGTTTTAGTTTCAGCGCACTGATCGTGGCCGGAGACCACGATGGCATGGTGGGCTACGGCTTTGGCAAGGCGAAAGAAGTCTCGGAAGCCATTCGCAAAGCGTCCGAGGCTGCGCGCAAGTCGATGAAAAAGGTTTCATTACACGAAAACACCATCCCGCATGAGACCATCGGCGAGTACGGCGGCGGGCGCGTGTTGTTGCGGCCCGCTTCACCAGGCACCGGTGTCATTGCCGGCGGCGGAGTGCGCGCGGTCGTAGAAGCAGCCGGCATCCGCGATGTGCTCGCAAAATCACTCGGCTCAAGCAACCATGCGAATGTGGTGAAGGCAACTATTGAAGCACTGCGCGCGCTGCGGCGACGGGACGAAATTCTGAAAGTGCGTGGTATTCGGTCCGGCGACGGAAAGGCGGAGCAATCATGATGCGTCTTCATAATCTGCGGCCGCGTCCTGGTTCGCGGCATCGCGTTAAGCGCCTCGGTTGCGGCGAAAGCTCCGGGCACGGCAAGACGAGCGGCAAAGGTCATAAAGGACAAAAAGCGCGCTCTGGTGGCAGCATTCGGCTCGGGTTCGAAGGCGGGCAGATGCCGCTTATCCGGCGATTGCCAAAGCGTGGATTTAACAACGCGGCCTTCCACAAACATTACGCGATCGTGAATCTCGGCGACCTCAGTGATTTCAAGGCCGGGACAAATGTAAATGAGCAATCGCTGCGCGAGGCAAAACTGGTGCGCGGCCATTTCGTGGGAATCAAAATTCTTGGCGACGGCGAGTTGAAGCACGGGCTGAATGTTGAAGCTGATAAAGTCAGTGCAGCAGCCCGCGAAAAAATCGAGAAGGCCGGTGGGACAATCACGCTGCGCGATGGGCCGGTGAAAAAAGGAACGGTCCCGCATGAAGATGTCGATCTAACGGCAAAGGAAGCGCCGGCAGAAACGGCGTCGAAGACGACCGCGAAGAAAAGGTCGACAACGCAAAAGCCGGCAAAGGCGAAATCGCCGAAAAAGAAAACGTCGCGGAAGAGCTAGCGCTCGGCGCGAGATGCTTCACAATTAGCGGATGGTTTCGGCGTTCCTAAACTCGGTCAAGATCCCGGAGTTGCGCCGGCGCATTTTGTTCACGCTGGCGGTGATCGTGATCGTGCGTTTGGGCGCGGCCATTACCACGCCCGGCGTCAACCAGGCCGTGCTGCAGGAGTGGTTTCGCAGTGCGCTGACCGAAAAATCCGGAGGCGGTGTCGCGGCGCTCTTTAATTTATTCAGTGGCGGCGCGCTGGAGAATTGCGCGATTTTTTCACTCGGCATCATGCCGTACATCAGTGCGTCGATCATGATGCAGTTGCTGACTGCCGTGATCCCGCAGCTGAGCAGGCTGGCGCGCGAAGACGGCGGCCGCCAAAAAATCATGCAGTTGACGCGTTATGCAACGGTGGGGCTCTGCATTTTCCAAGGTTATCTGCTCGCGGTTTCATTTCAGCATCCCGAATCGTATCACACGATGCTGCCCGGGATCTCGGACACGATCAGAAATCTCGGGGTCCCACTTGTCGAAGATCCCGGTTGGACATTTCGAATCGTGACGGTGATTTCTCTCACGACCGGCACACTTTTTTTGATGTGGCTGGGCGATCAGATCACAGAGCGCGGTGTAGGCAACGGCATTTCGCTTATCATCACCATCGGCATTGTCGCGCGTCTGCCCGCGGCCCTGGCGCAGGCGTGGAAAACCTTTGTCCCGTCAGCGCAAACCGGAACCAGCCAGGTCAATCCGGCCATCCTTGTGCTCATGGTTGCGTTTTTGTTTATTGTCATCGCGGCGGTGATTGCGATCACCCAAGGCGTGCGCAAGATCACGGTGCAGTATGCGAAGCGTGTGGTCGGTCGCAAAATGTACGGCGGTCAAACGCAGTATATGCCTTTGAAAGTCAACTACGCGGGCGTGATGCCGATCATTTTTGCCTGGGCGCTGCTGCTCTTTCCGACGACGATCGTTAGCTTCGCGTTCAAGAACAGTCCGACCGCCAGGCAGATTTCCGAAATGCTTTCGACCGGCTGGGCCCATTACGTTGTGATGGCGGCAATGATTTTCTTTTTCAGCTATTTTTGGGTCGCGACCCAGTTTCAACCATCGCAAATTGCGGACGACTTAAAGAAGTACGGCGGTTATATCCCCGGAGTCCGGCCGGGCAAGCCGACGTCAGATTTTCTTGATTTCACAATGACGCGGCTCACCTTCGCCGGCGCGGCTTTTCTCACGTTAATCGCGGTCTTGCCGAGTTTGCTCAACCAGAGCTTGAACGTGCCAATGATCACGGCGCAATTTTTCGGCGGCACGAGCTTGTTGATCATTGTCGGCGTGATGCTCGATACCATGCGCCAGGTGGAAACACATTTAATCCAGCGCCATTACGACGGTTTTTTGCGCAAAGGACGCATTCGCGGACGAGCATTTGATCGCGCTTCCTACAGCCGCGGTGAAGCGGCGGAGCATGGCACGCTCCTGTGGCTTTATGTCGGCATCGCAGCGCTCGTCATCGCCGGGGTCGCCATTTTTCTTTACGGTCGTTAGGTGAAAAGGCGACTCGTTCTTCTAGGCGCGCCCGGTTCCGGGAAAGGGACCCAAGCCGAAATGATTACGCGTCAATTCGGCATCCCGGTCACGTCGCCGGGCGCAATTTTGCGTCGTGAAAAAGATCTCGGGACGCCGCTTGGATTGGAGACCGCTGAAACCACCCAGCACGGCGGCCTCGTCTCGGACAAAATCATCGTCGAACTGATCGAGGACTGGCTGCGTTTACATGGCGGACATGGATTTGTGTTCGATGGGTTTCCTCGAACGCTGCCACAGGCGGAAAGTTTATTGTCGATCTTGACCCGACTGCGGACGGCTCTCGACCTCGCGATCTGGCTTGAAGTTTCCCACGAAACTGTGCGCGAGCGAATTTCCGGCCGCTTACAGTGTCGCAGTTGCGGATTCACGACCAGCGTAACGAGCGCGAAGTTTGCGGAACGGCCTGTTTGTCCTTATTGCGACGGACCACTCGTGCGGCGCAACGATGACGACCTCAGCGTTTTGCAGACGCGCCTCAATGAATTCACAACCAAGACCCAACCGCTCGCCGAATTTTACGGGAAGATGTCGATCTTGCATCGCATCGATGGAAATCGCGATCGCGAAACTGTCTTCGGCGATATTTCGCGCCTGATCGAGTAAAAAATGCCGGCATGATTCCGATCAAGAGCGCAAGGGAAGTGGAGAAAATGCGCCAGGCGTGCCGCAGCGCGAGCGAGATTCTCGATCGAGTGAGCGAGCTGGTCCGGCCCGGAATTACAACGAAAGAAGTGGACGAAGCGGCGGCTGACTTCATGCAGGGGGCGAATGTGAAGAGCGCTTTTCTTGGTTATCGGCTCGGGCACCGCGTTTTCCCGGGCAACATTTGCATCTCGATCAACGACGAAGTTGTACATGGAATCGCGAGTCAGCGCCGCATTCAATACGGCGACATCGTGAAGCTCGACATCGGAGTAATTCAAGACGGTTGGGTGGGTGACACGGCGACAACAATCGCCGCCGGGATGGTCGACGAACGGATCGAGCAGCTTTTGCGCGTAACCGAAACCGCGCTCGAGCGCGCGATCAAAGTCGCAGTCGAAGGCACACACCTTGGAGACATCTGCGCTGAAATTGAGGATGAAGCTGTTTGCAACCATTTTTCGGTCGTGCGCGAATTCGTCGGGCACGGCGTTGGCCGCAAGCTCCACGAGGAGCCGCAAATCCCAAACTATGGCAAACGCGGCAGCGGCCCGAAATTGAAAACGGGCATGACGCTGGCAATCGAGCCGATGATTAACATGGGCACGGCGGCGGTGCGATTGCTCGAAGACGGCTGGACCGTGCGCACGGCCGATGGAATGCCCTC
>DMCG01000135.1:9995-17238 GCA_003445855.1 Spartobacteria bacterium
CGCAATTGAAGTAGAGGGACGGTCGTCGAGCTGCTGCCGAACACGATGTTTCGAGTCGAGCTGGCGAAGGGCCATCGCGTGCTCGCGCATATCTTGGGGAAAATGCGATTGCACTTCATTCGCATCTTGCCAGGCGACAAAGTTATGCTAAAGATTTCCCCCTACGATTTGTCGAAAGGGCGAATCACATTTCGCCAAAAATGACAACGCGGACTTGGCTCCGCGTTTTCTGTTTCGCGGATTATGAAAGTACGACCATCAGTAAAAAGACTTTGTGCAAGCTGCAAGATTGTGAAGCGCAAAAACGTGGTGCGCGTGATCTGCAAGAACCCGCGCCACAAACAGCGCCAGGGATGACCACGCAACGCAAGATCAACATCTAACTTTATGCCAAGATTACTCGGAGTTGAAATTCCGGCAGACAAACGCATCGAAGCGTCGCTCACTTACATCTACGGAATCGGTTTGAGCACGGCGAAGCGGATCCTCGAGCAAACCAATATCGATCCAAACTTGCGCGCCAAGGATCTGACCCCGCAACAATTGAATGAAATCATTCACGCGATCACGAACAACAAAATCCCGATTGAAGGCGATCTGCGCCGCGAGGTGCAGGGTAACTTGAAGCGGTTGCAGGCCGTCAATTGTTACCGCGGAATTCGGCATCGTCGCGGCTTGCCCGTGCGCGGCCAGCGGACATCGACAAATGCACGGACGCGCAAGGGACCGCGCAAGACCGTCGGTGTGATTCGAAATCCTGAGGCGAAAGCGGGTAAGGTCTAACGATTTAATTTCCAATGGCAGAAGCAAAGAAAACGACCAAGTCAAAGCCTGAGAAACTCAAGGCAAAGAAGCCAAAGGCGGTTGCGGCGCATGAAGCTGCAAAGCCAGAGCCGTCTGCCGCAACCGCTGCGGAGCCGGCATCAACTCCCGCGGCTCCCAAGGAAGTGGCATCCGCACAATCCGAAACATCCGATAAGCGTGCGGCAAAAGAACCGCCAAAAGCCGGCAAGCGCGAAGGGACCTCCGCTGCACCACCGGCCGAGAATCTTTCACTGTCCGGCGGGGACATCGAACCGGTCAAAATCGTCAAGGCAAAAGGCAGCAAGAACGTTCATTCCGGCATCGCACACGTTCTTTCCACTTTCAATAACACGATCGTGACGATCACTGACTTAACCGGGAAAGTGATCGGCTGGTCGAGCGCGGGGAAGGTTGGGTTCAAAGGCTCGCGGAAAAGTACTGCATATGCCGCTCAGATGGTCGCGCAGGATGCGTCGCGCCAGGCGATGGGACATGGATTGAAAGAAGTGGAAGTGCGCGTAAAAGGCCCTGGCGCCGGGCGCGAATCGGCCGTGCGCGCCTTGCAGGCGATCGGTCTCGATCTCACCGTGATTCGCGACGTCACGCCAGTGCCGCACAATGGTTGTCGTCCACCGAAACAGCGCCGCGTCTGATGCTTCACCAATTTAACGATTCAACGATTTAACGATTCAACGAATCCCATGGGCAGATATACCGGACCGAAAACGAAAGTCAGCCGACGTTACGGCGTGCCGCTCTTTGGACCGTCGAAATCGCTCGAGCGAAAAAATTATCCACCGGGCATGCATGGCCCGAAAGGTTCACGGCGCAAGCAATCCGATTACGCAATCGCGCTGGGTGAGAAACAAAAGCTTCGTTATCAATATGGACTGCTCGAGCGCCAGTTTCGCCGCATTTTTCAGAACGCGCTGCGCAAGCGCGGCGTCACGGGCGAGACGCTTCTTCAACTTCTGGAAACAAGGATCGACAATGTCATCTTCCGGCTTGGCCTGGCGAATACGCGCAGTGCCGCGCGCCAGCTCGTTTCGCACGGGCACGTGCTCGTGAACGGACGCACCGTCAATATCGCCTCTTACAATGTGAAAGCGGGCGACGAGATCGCGATCAAAGACAAACCGAAATCACGTCAGCTTGTCCTGCGCAATCTCGAGCTCACGCAGATTGTGCCGGTCCCGGATTGGCTCACGGTGGATCGTGACGCCTTCAAAGGTAAAGTCGGGCACATCCCGTCGCGCGACGAAATGCAACCGATCGTCAACGAGCAGTTGATTGTAGAGTTGTATTCGCGGTAAAACTGTAGCGGCGCTCTATGAGCGTCGCATTTCGGCGGTCATAGACCGCCGCTACAGCTGCGCTCGAGAAACTCGAGCGCTTTATCGTAGCTGCGACGCTTGAGATAGTGCGCGAGCTGCGGATCGATCGGACGCGGCAGTGCCGCTTCTAACTTGTCGATCTTTTCCGAAACGCTCTCCAGCCGAGCCAGGTGCGCGGTCTCGTCGCGGCGGCTTTTTTCATCGTGAATGATGGCGAGGCGTTCCCTTAAAGCCTCTCTAAGATCGACAATCGCATTTTCCATAGGTGCAAGAAATCTCCGGCGTATGTTAAAAACTTGAAACGCCTCGCGGTTTGACGCAAGCCTGCACTAGTGAGCGAAAATCCTCCGAAGCAAATATTAATTGTGGACGATGAGGTGGCGCTCCTGCGCCTCATGCGCGAAGCGTTGACCGCTTGTTTGCGCTGTGAGGTGGACACATCCCCGAAACCCGAATACGGCTTCGAGCTCGCCCTTAGAAAAAGATACGACCTGTTCATCTTCGATTTCCAAATGCCGATGATCGACGGCGCGATGCTTTTTTTCCTGATCGGCAAAGTTTACAACAACGCCGAGCCGCCGCGAATTGTTCCACCGCTTCTGCTCGTTTCCGGAAAAGCGGATGAGGAGCGCGCGCGGGAGTTGTTGAAGGAACCAGGCGTTGCCGGATTAATCGCGAAGCCTTTTGCGATGAATCGGCTTCTGGAAAAAGCGAGGGGATGCGTTCCGGAGCTGGAGGTGCTTCAACAACTGTAGCGGCGCTCTATGAGCGTCGCACTTTTGTCGCTATTCGAGCGACGGTCGCGGGCCGCCGCTACTGCACAAACGCTACCGCGGCCCCGATTCGGAGAGGAGCTGTCGTTTGGCTTCGAGCCAATCAGAACTGGCGTTGCCGGGTAAATCAAATCGACGCCGGCGTTCCGAAATGAAGTAAGCGCGCAGGCGAATTTCTTCGTCGGGCGGCTCGGCCGTTCTCCTCTTCGCCTGCTGTTTGGGCGTTGCCGTTTTCCGCGCAGTCGATCTTTTCTTGGGCGCGGGCTTACCGTTCTTCCCACTTGTCGATGTACGGCGGGCCTTCACCTTGTCGATCTTCGCCTCGGCAGATGACGCGCCGGGCTCGGACGGCCCCCCGTTTTCGCTTTGGACAACTCTAGTTTTTTTCGGCACAAGATTGGTCGGTTTGACGACTTAAATCGGTTACTGCGGGCCGGACGATTGGCAAGTAGATTCTCGACCGGACTTGGCGACAATGCCAGGTTCCAATAACTTCTGCGCATGCGACATTTTGTTTTCCGTTGGATGGCCACGACGATTGCAGTGATGGTTGCGGCGTCAATCCTCAGCGGCATCCGTTACGACACTCTCGGCGCATTGATCGGCGCCGCGCTGCTGCTCGGCATTTTCAATGCGTTTGTTCGACCGATTTTGTTGATCCTGAGCGCACCGTTGATTTTGCTGACCCTGGGATTTTTCATTTTGATCGTAAACGGTCTGATGTTGCTCTTGGTGCCCAGCATCGTGAATGGGTTTCACGTTGATAGCTTCGGGAGCGCATTCTGGGGCGCGATCATTATTGGGATTGTCAGCTGGTTGCTTAGCGCATTTTTTCGCGGGAGCGATGGGCGGGTGCATGTGCTGACTCACCATACGCAGGTCCGGCGCGTCCGGGGCCGCGTGATCGAGCCGGATGAAGGCGGACGGCAGTAAGCTCTTGCTTCGGAATCAGGATCGCGGTCATGCACAATGATCAGGCTTGCCCTGAGGTGTAAGAGTCGGCTGTCCCCAGCAGCCGCAATTTGCGAACGCTGCGCGTGAGAACACGCGCCCCCTACACTGTCCACGGCTGATTTTTAGGAAGTCCGGCGCCTCTTGTCGGGGCCGGCTGAAAGTCCACGGAGAGCTGGTCTGCTTCCTGCTTTAGACCAGTTCGGCATTTATTCCATCCTCATAATATATTATGGCTACTTCCTCTAAATTATTGGGCTGCGTGACGGCACTGTTGTTCAGTGGCCTCCCCTTGTCCCAAGCGCAAACGAGTTCACCCGCGCCCGCCGCAAGCGCAAGCCCGGCGGCTCCGGTTCAGGCCGCTAATCCAACGGCGAAGGCCAGCGACAATTCCGCCGTGCTCCTCGTGCAAGCTTCCACACCTTCGGCTTCGCCTGCGGCAACGACGACCTCGACGACATCGGCATCGTCAACGACTACCACGATCGAGCCGGATAATTTGACTGAAAACGGCGGGGTCGGTGTTCGCGAGTTTCAAGGCGATGATGTCGGCCAGGTGCTGCGGTTGCTCGCGCGGCAGGCCAAGATCAACATGGTAGTGAGTGAGGCGGTCACGGGCACCGTCACCATGCGGCTGGAGGGCGTGACCGCACTTCAGGCGACCGCTATCATCGTGAAGGCCAAGAACCTCTTCATGGATAAGATCGACAATGTCTATTACATTAAGACCGGCGCGGAGCGGACAGCCGAGCCAACGGAGAGCGATAGCTATCAATTCAGTTACTCGCGCGCGAAAGATACAGCCCCGCTCATTGCTTCGCAGCTCGCGAGCAAGGATCCGCCGCAGGTCGACGAACGCACCAACACTATTTTCTTCCGTGAGACTCGCGGCAACATCGACAATATCCGCAAACTTCTCGTCCAGATCGACAAGCCCACCAAACAGGTGATGATCGAGGCGCGTCTGGTGGAGGTGACGGCCAATCCGAAACAAACCTACGGAATTAACTGGGCGGGAGTCGTGGGCAGTTCAACGACTCCGAAGATTCTTAGCTACGGCGCGCCGCCGGCTGCGACGGGTACGACTACTACGACTGGAACGACCATTGCCACAAGGGATTTCGCGCTTGGTAACAGTGCTAACAATAATCTCCTCGGTAACCTTTCTCACCTGGCTTTAAGTCAATTTGCGATCCTGACTGTGCCCCAAATGTCACTGGCGATGCAGGCGCTGAACGAAGATGCCGACGCCGAATTCCTCGCCAATCCGCGGATCGTTACGGCAGATAATCAGCAGGCCAAGATTGAGATCAACCGCAATCAGCCTGTGCCACAACTAAACTTCAATGAACAAACGGCGACCGCTGTTTTCGGAGGGTTCCAGGACAAGAAATTTGGAAACACATTAGTGGTGCGGCCCTCGGTTAATAAAGATAATTTCGTCACGCTATCGGTTAAGCCGGAGATCAGCAATAAAGTGGGAGATGCGACGTTTGTCTTCGCCGGGGCCACCGTAACCAGCCCAATCATCGATACGCGCGCTCTTGAATCCAACGTGCTAATCAAGAGCGGGGACACTCTTGCGATTGGCGGGCTGCTTCAGGATGAAGTCACCAAATCCCGCACCAAAGTTCCATTGATGGGAGACCTGCCATTGCTCGGATATTTATTTCAGAACCGGGCCAACGCCCGGACGAAGCGCAATCTGCTCGTCTTTGTCACGCCGACGATTATCGACCAACGCTACGGAACCGGATTGGAAGACCAGGTCTCCGGGTTGCATCACACCGGCGAAGAATATGCCGATCCGAATGGCTGGCGCAATAACGCGAAAGGCGCGGTGCGTTTGGTGCCGACTTCGCATCGTCAGGTCGCGGCCGATTATCCGAAGCCAGGGATGCCGCCGCCGCCGGAAACGGCCAGTGAGGTGGAATTCAAATCCTCGGCGAAAGATCGCGAGTTCTGATAAATTTGCAGATGTGGGGTTGAGAGGGGGCGGATGATCGCAAGGCATCCGTCCTCTCTTTGTTTCTGATCAAGTGTTGAGATATTTGCCTAGCCGGGCGCGCAGTTCGGTTCGCGCGCGGAAGAGGATGCTTTTTATGGCGGGCACGGAAAGATCGAGAATCTCCGCGATTTGCTCATAACTGAGGTCCTCGTATCGCCGCAGAATCAAAGCCATCCTTTGACTTTCGGGAAGCTCTGTAATCGCCTTCTCGATCGCCTCCTGCAGCTCATTTTCCAGAAGCGACGCATCCGGACGTGAATTGGTTTCGTCTTTGAGCACGATCTCCTCTGCGTCGGGCTCGGTTTGGATCGGCACCTGTGGGCGTCGCTTGGTGCGGCGGAGTTCATTGAACACCAGATTGCGCGTAATTTTTAACAGCCAGGTTGTGAATTTTGCGCGCGGCGTATATCGGCCGGCGCTTTTCCAGACTCGGATAAAGACTTGCTGCGCGATATCTTCGACATCGGAATTGCTGGCAAGCATTCGCGCGACGGTGCCGGCGACCAGACTTTGGTGCCGTTGGATGAGTTCCTCAAAAGCGTGCGTATCACCGGTGCCCACCAGTCGCATGAGCCGCACGTCTTCGTCATCTTCTTTGGATCCGCCCGCTGGTTTTGGATCAATGCGGGACATTACATGAAAGACGTTTCAACAATGCGACCGGGTTACAAATCGCGGGCGCTTGGGTCAGCGTCGATTCGAATATTTAACTCAAAAAAGCGTTTGTCGCGAACTCGTCGAAAGTTCGCCGGACCACCATCTCCAATGTCTTTTGTTGCAACCGGGAAGCGCTCTGTGCATGGTTGGTTCTGCGAATGTTTTAAGAGGCGGATGCTGATGAATCACCTGCTTATTCCGAAGGAGCTCAGGCCAATCGCCGATAAAATCGAGGCGAGACAACGCATTTCCGAGGCGGACGCACTCGATTTGTACCGGTCGAGCGACTTGAATGCGCTCGGCATAATGGCCAGCGCGGTGCGCGAACAAAAGAACGGGAACTATGCCACCTACATCCACAACCGTTACATAAATTACTCCAACATTTGCGTGCTCTCGTGCCAGTTCTGTGCATTCGCGGCCAAAAAACGGGATGCGCACGCCTTCGAACACGCGATCGACGAGATTATCGGCGCGGTTCGTGAAGCGCTCCGTGTTGGCGTCACTGAGGTGCACATGGTCGGTGGTTTGCATCCGACGTTAAAGAAGGATTGGTATCTGGAGCTGCTACGCGGCATTCGTGCTCTCGATCCCGACTTACACATTAAAGCCTTCACCGCCATCGAAGTCCGACACCTGGCGCGAAGAGTTTTCTGCATGTCTATCCGGGATATGCTTGAGACTTTGCGCGAGGCCGGTCTCGGTTCGATGACCGG
>DMCG01000030.1:0-2457 GCA_003445855.1 Spartobacteria bacterium
AGCGGTGAATGAGCGGGCGCGAATGAGTCAATCAGGCTCGCGACGGGTAGCGAGCGATTTGATTTTATCTCTGACCTCCGACCTCGCTCGCCGCCGTAGCCCATGGCTCGCGGTAGCTTTTTTGCAAAGGCGGGTTGGCGAAGGCGGCTGACTTCTGACTTCTTCCCCTATTCCGTTCCGTAAACGAGCAGATGAAATGTGCCGGGCACATAACTGGGACGGCGACGTTCGCCCACAGCCGGCGGCGGACTCGCCGGTTCGGGTGCGATTTGCGCCGTGCATGTGTAAACGCGTTGCGTTTTCGGAGCGAGCGCCATCGTGCGCGCGCCACCCTCGGTGGTGAGCGTTTGCACGATCGTGAGTTTGTCCGGCGTTTCCTCTTTCGCGATTGTCAACGTCCTGGCCGCCACGCGTGGCGAAATGCAAGGGCGCCCCCGTATAATCGCTCGTAGTCTTCGACTTTCTAATTCCTGATTTCTCGATAAGACTGGACAATGCAAAACCACGGGCACTCCAGTCGCGCCGACGTTTTGAGCAAAGTTCCGCAAGTGACGTTCGCCTTTTGGGTCATCAAGATCTGCGCGACCACGCTGGGTGAAACAGGCGGAGATGCTCTTTCCATGACTCTGAAGCTCGGGTACGCGGTCAGCACCGCGATTTTGTTCGGTCTATTCCTCGTGACTGTAGCGGCCCAGGTCAGAACAAAATCCTATCACCCGTTTCTCTATTGGGCCGTGATCGTCGCCACCACCACTGTCGGCACCACGATGTCGGATTATCTCACGCGCACCGGCGGACTGGGTTACCTTAAGTCGTCCCTACTGCTGTTCGCGATTTTGCTCGGCATTCTCGCCCTTTGGTACTTCGTCTTGGGTTCTGTCTCCGTGAATCGGATCACAAACCGCAAAGCCGAAACCTTCTATTGGACTGCGATTCTCTTTTCAAACACACTTGGCACGGCGCTTGGCGACTGCCTCGCTGACACCTCCGGCCTCGGATATGAAGGTAGCGCACTGGTGTTTGCCGGTGCGTTGGGCCTCATCGCCGCCGCTTATTTGTGGACCGACATTTCCCACACGGCGCTGTTTTGGACGGCATTTATCCTGACACGGCCGCTGGGCGCGACGGTTGGCGATCTACTCACGAAACCTGTCGCGAAAGGTGGCCTGAATCTCGGTCGAATCACTTCTTCGCTGATCATCGCTGCGTTCATTATCGGCGCCATTCTCTTGACATCCCAGAAGGCCGGCAGCCATTCCGGATCGCGTGACAACGGCTCTTGAAACACGCTTCGGTTACAGCTTCGCCGGTTCGGCCGGACCGTAAACCAACACCTTTAGAGTATTCGGCACGATCGTCGGTCGCGCTGGAGAAGCGCCTGGTGACGCCGGCGGCGGCGGCTGGAATTGTGCGGAGGGCAAATAGATCTGATGCGTCTGCGGATCGAGCGCCATTGTTCGCGCACGCGGTTCGGTTTTGAGCGTCTGAACGACCGTCAGCTTTTCCGGTGTTTCCTCTTTCGCGATAGTGGTCGTGCCATCGCCACAAGACGCGAACGCGAGCTGCGTCGCATCGTCGAATGCGCAGCCGTCGACGCGGTCGCCGATTGGCACAGTCGCAACAACCTTGCCCGTATCGGTGTCGAGCATCGCCATCATCTTGTTGTGACAACCAACGAACAAGCGATGATGCGCCGCGTCGCAGGCGATGCCGCTCGGCTCTTCGCCTGGCGAGACCGGCCAACGTGCGTTCACCTCGTGCTTTGCCGTGTCGATGACAACGACCTCGTTCTTGTCCTCGAGATTGCAGTAAACACGTCCTGCTGTGCTATCGACTGCAGCGAACTCTGGACTGCCACCGAGCGGAATTGTGCTAACGACCTTTGCCGCCTTTGTGTCGATCACAGTCGCTGAATTCCCGGTGTGATTGAACACGTAAACCTCGCCGCGACGCCCATCGTAAACCAATGCGTCGGGATTTTCGCCGCTGTCCAGTTTCGACATTGTTCTCAGCGTCTTTAGATCAACGACGCTGACTTTCGCTTCTTTACCGTTCGAAGAAAAACCGCGCTGCAGCTCCGGCGCGACGACGAGCCCGTGCACGCCCGGCGTGTCGGTGATCTCGCCGACAACCGCGTTCTTCGCAAGATCGACAACGACAATCTTTGTCGCGTGCGAAAGATAAAGCCGACGCGCAGGTGAATCGACTGTGAGAATATCCCAGCCGCCTTCGCCGCCGATCGGAATGCTCTTGAGCAATTTGTAATTCTGACCGTGCGCCGCTTGCAGCAGCGCCAGGAGCACGAGGCCGACGAACATCCGCGATTTCATCTCTCTTCTGTAACCGCAATCGCGACCATGCGCTAACTGTAGCCCCATATCTTCTTAGACGCGTTTTTTGTAGCGGCAACACGGCGTGCTGGGAAGCCGCTGGGTGGACTGCATAGCCCGATGGGAA
>DMCG01000030.1:2750-2962 GCA_003445855.1 Spartobacteria bacterium
TTCGGGTGAGCGCCTCGGGAGAGTGCAAATCAGTCTATGACCGTCGGAATTCGAAATCAGAATCTCCCCCGATCGTCGAGCTCAAGCGCCCTTACGATGCATACGATCAAGCGCGCGCAGCGAGTGAACGGACGCGAGCCAGGCAAGTGTGAAGCTCGTTTCCGTCGCGTTAAGTTAAGGGCGGATCAGGTCAGAAAGATACATATATGGAT
>DMCG01000062.1:0-2597 GCA_003445855.1 Spartobacteria bacterium
GGACTCATAAGCCCTTGGTCGGGAGTTCAACTCTCCCCCCTGGCACTCCCGTTCGGCAAGCTCGAAGCTTGCGCCACGCTACTGCTTCGGTTTCGAAATATACGGCGCGAGATCCTTTTCACTCCCGCGCAGCGCGGCCATGAAACAAACGCCGTTCTGCTCCTGCACCACTCCGGTCCAACGGTATTGATCGACATAACGCCAGCCGGAGAAATGGCGCGCCGCACCGGTCTTTGGGTCGCGCTCCGCCGGAAAAATGAAGAACTGCATATGTTTTTCGATAAGCCAGATTTGGGCGACGCGCTGGCCTTCCTCGTCGTCGAAGACGCGGCATCCGAGCGTGCGCAGGTCGGCGAACTCCGGCGGCACGTCGTAATGCGGCAGCCGATGTTTCATAAAGAAATAATCCCCAAGCGCGCCCGCGTCAGTTTTCACCGGGTCCAACATTATCGAATGCGCGGAATTCGCCACTGTCAGCAGTCGCCGCGCGGTGGTTTCGCCGGGAAACTCGTTCATGCGTTCAATCAGCTTCAAAACGAAAACGCCGGCGATCACACTGACGGCAATGCCGATGGCTAGCACGACCGGATTTTGCAGCGCTTGTTTCCAAGTCCGCTTCGGCGCCGCCACAAAAGTTTCCTTCGACAGCCATTCGGTGACTTCTGCCGGGGTTGGAATCGCTTCGACCAAAGCCGCCAACGCGCGATCGAACGCGCGTTGATTCGCGAACTCGTCGGTTTTGCGCACGCGAAAAACAGCCGCTCGCATCCTGCGGTCGTCGATGCGTTCGTCATTGAAAGGGGCGCACTGCACGAACATGCGCTGACGACGCGAGAGACGCGGCATTTTCATGCTTGTTCTTCGAAAGGTTGCTCGTGCGGGAAAGTCGCATTCAACCAAGCTTGAAATTCCTGCCGCCCGTTGCCGACCAGGTTGGCGAGCTCGGCCGTTTTCAGTTCGCTCAATGCCAGCAATTCTTGGTGATCAAATTCATCGAGATAAAAAAGCGCCAGGGCAGTGCGTTGCGGATCGGGCGCGGCCGAAATCCAAATCGCGAGTTGCGTCGGTTCGAGCTTTGCGATTTGAGCCGGAGTATTGAAATCGATCTCATGCTCCTCCATTTCGATTGCTTCGGCTTTCAAGCCGGCTTCGCTCGCTTCCAAACAGCGATAGCGCGCGTCGCGAAAGATCGACAATCGGTCGTTCGGCAATTCACCCTGC
Organism: Spartobacteria bacterium; assembly: GCA_003445855.1. Taxonomy (GTDB): domain Bacteria; phylum Verrucomicrobiota; class Verrucomicrobiia; order Chthoniobacterales; family UBA10450; genus UBA10450. The sequence goes on from DMCG01000062.1 coordinate 1,222, forward strand.
GCCGCGCGCAACGCGGCGTCGTGCATGATTGCCTGGAAAATTTCCTGCGCTTTGCCCGCGTCGCCCAGCATGAGAAAGCAAAAACGATAGAGCTGCGGCAGATTTTGATTGGGAAGACTCGGTTTCTCCAAAACTGCGGAACGTTACGTGCGTCGATTAGATCGACAAGAGTGTTTCGAAATTCTGTAGCCGCCTCGCTCTGCGAAGCGCGAACTGAGATTAATTAACGCGCGCGCCGCACCGCGCAGAGCGCGGTGGCTACAGGAGATGTCGATCTTAGCGAAAAGTCTGGAAGCGGCGCGCCACCTCCGCCGCATTCTCCCGGCAGTTGAACGCGGAGATACGGAAATAACCTTCGCCTTGCGCGCCGAAGCCATTGCCAGGCGTGATGACGACATTCAGTTCGCGCAGCATCCGATCGAAGATCTGCCAGCTCGTCAGGCCATCCGGCGTTTTCACCCAGATGTAAGGCGCGTTCACTCCGCCGAAAACTTTCATGTCGATCTTTATGCACGCGTCGCGCAGGATTTTTGCGTTGCCCATGTAATGATCGATGAGCGCGCGAACTTGTTTGCGGCCTTCCGGCGAATACAACGCGGCCGCGCCGCGTTGCACCGGATAGCTGACGCTGTTGGCTTTTGTGCTCCAACGCCGATGCCAGAGCGGATGCAACGGCAACTTTTTGCCTCCTTCAGTTTGTGCGAGCAGCGTTTTCGGCACGACCGTGAATCCGCAGCGAACACCGGTGAATCCGCCAGTCTTGGAAAAGCTGCGCAATTCAATCGCGCACTCGCGTGCGCCGTCGATTTCAAAAATGGAATGCGGAAGTTCCGGTTGCGAAATATACGCCTCATAAGCGGCGTCGAAGAGCAAAATCGCTTCATGCTCTCGCGCGTAGGCGACCCACCGCCCGAGTTGCTCGCGCGATGCCACGGCGCCGGTCGGGTTATTTGGAAAACAGAGATAAACAAGATCGACATGTCCCTTTGGCGGGTCGGGAACAAAATTGTTTTCCGGCGTGCACGGCAAATAGACAATGCCTTCATAGCTGCCGTCTTTCTTCATCGGGCCGGTGTGGCCGGCCATCACGTTCGTATCGACATACACCGGATAAACCGGGTCGGTAATCGCAACTTTGTTCTGGTCGCCCAGGATATCGAGGATGTAACCGCAATCGCATTTCGATCCGTCCGAAATAAAAATTTCGTCGTCGGCGATGTCGATCTTGCGGTCGCGATAATCGTGCTGCGCGATTGTCGATCTTAGAAATTCGTAGCCCTGTTCCGGACCGTAACCGCGAAACGTTTCGCGATGCCCGAGTTCTTCCACCGCGCCTTTCATGGCATCGACGGCGGCTTGCGGCAGCGGCTCCGTGA
>DMCG01000062.1:2827-7963 GCA_003445855.1 Spartobacteria bacterium
ACCGGCTCGGTGACGTCGCCGATTCCGCAACGAATCAGTTTTTTCGTTGCTTCCGGATTTTTTTCGCAAAATTCGCGCACCCGTCGCGCGATCTCGGGAAACAAATAACCGGCCTGAAGCTTGAGATAGTTTTCGTTTAAGTAAGCCATTTTTACTGTAGCGGCGGTCTGCGACCGCCGAAATCTAAAACACGGTGGTCATAGACCGCCGCCACAGAAGAATTTCGCGACTGCGCGAATTTGGTGGCTAGTAATTCTTGGCAACCGCGTCCCAGTTTACCACGTTCCACCAAGCCTTGATGTAATCGGGCCGGCGGTTTTGGTAATTGAGATAGTAGGCGTGTTCCCAAACATCGAGACCGAGGACCGGCGTGTTGCCGTCCATGAGCGGACTGTCCTGGTTCGGCGTTGAAATCACTTCGAGCTTTCCGCTTTTGTTTTTGATCAGCCACGCCCAGCCGCTGCCAAAGCGGCCGGCACCGGCGGCGGCAAATTTTTCTTTGAAAGCATCGAAGCTGCCGAAAATGGACTTGATGTCGTCGGCCAGTTTGCCTTTCGGTTCGCCGCCGGCTTTCGGCCCCATGATTTTCCAGAAGAAGGAATGATTGGCGTGGCCGCCGCCGTTGTTGCGCACGACGGTGCGAATGTCTTCGGGAACGGCGTTGAGATCGCTGATCAAGTCTTCAACCGATTTCTTTTCCAAATCGGCTTTTCCTTTGATCGCGTTGTTAACGTTGGTGATGTAAGTCTGATGATGCTTGGTGTGATGGATTTCCATCGTGCGCGCGTCGATGTGCGGCTCGAGTGCGTCGTAAGCGTAAGGTAATTTCGGTAGTTCGTAAGCCATAATGAATTACGTTAGGCCACGGGCAAATGCGGTCAATCCATTGTCGATCTTACGATTCAGACCGCAAAACGTAACGCAGGCTTCCAGCCTGCTGATTCGAACAATTACAGGCAGGATGCCTGTGTTCCGAACCTATTCGCAACGATAAAAGCTCGGATGATGTCCAAGGCCGTTGCGATAATTCACGTAAGTCGCGAGCGCGAGCAGCGGGAAATTTTGCCGATACATGTCGTACTTGAGGTAAAAAACTCTTGGAAATCCGGTGCCGGTAATTTGCGGCTCGTCCCATGAACCATCCGGTTTTTGCAAACTGAGAAGAAAACGGAGGCCGCGCTGGATGCTCCCTCGGTCCAGATCGCCGCATGCACAAATTCCCATCACCGCCCACGCAGTTTGTGACGCGGTGCTTTCGCCGCGTCCCTTCATCGTCGGATCATCGTAGGTCGCGCAAGTTTCGCCCCAGCCGCCATCATCATTCTGACAACTCTGGAGCCAATCGCGGCCGCGCAAGATCCAATCCTGCGTCATGTCCTGGTCGATTGCGCGCAAGCCGCGCAGCACTTGCCATGTTCCGTAAATATAATTCACGCCCCAACGTCCGTACCACGAACCGTCGTCGTCTTGTGTGTCGATCAAATATTTGATCGCGTCGCGCACGCAGCGCGCTCCGGGATCGAATCCGATGTAACCGAGCAACTCGAGCGTGCGGGCCGTAAGATCGCTGCAAGTTGGATCGAGAATCGCGTTATGATCGGCGAACGGCATATCTTCAAGCCACGGCGTCGTCACTTCTTTGTCGAACGCGGCCCAACCGCCGTCGCCGCATTGAAAACTGAGCTGCCAGGCGATCGCGCGCGCAAACAACGCATCGAGTGATTGTCGATCTTGCGGACGCACCAGGCGCAGCGCCATCAATACCATCGCAGTGTCGTCCGTGTCCGGATAAAAAACGTTGTTGTATTCGAAAGCCCAGCCGCTCGCTTCCGGGTGCGGATTATTCACGGTCCAATCGCCACGGATCCGCACTTCCTTTTTCTTCAGCCAATCGGCCGCGCGTTGCAGCGCGGGATGTTCGGGCGACACACCCGATTCAGCGAGCGCAATCATATTGATGGCGGTGTCCCAAACCGGCGATAGGCACGGTTGAATCCGAAAATCATCAGGATCGTCGACAAATAATCTGGCAAAATCTTTCGCCGCTTTCGTGTAGATCGGATCGTTTTTCGAATAACCGAGCGCGCGCAATGCAATCAGGCAATTGAGCATCGCAGGAAAAACGGTCGCGAGCCCGTCGCTGCCCTCGCCGATTCGCTCGAGTATCCAGCGCTCCGCTTCTTCGAGCGCGCGTTGACGCATCGGCCGGAAACGGAGCGGATGCAAAAATTTCAAAACATCATCGACACGGAGAAAAAGATTGCGCCACGTGAAGAAACGCTCGTCGCGCGTGAGACGAAAATCTTTGTGCTCGGTGCCGAGCGGATAGAGCTCGTGGAGTTGTTTATCTCCCGGCAAAGTACGCGTCGGTTTAAAATGATTAATGATGGCGAGCGGTATGAGCATCGCGCGGCTCCACGATGACATTTTGTAAATGTGAAATGGCGCCCAGCTCGGGAGCAGCACCTTCTCGACCGGGATCGTCGGCAAATATTTCCACGGAAACTGACCGAGCAGCGCGAGATAAAGTTTGCTGAACGTGTTCATGCCCGGAATGCCGCCGAGGCGCATGATGTTTGAGCGCGCATCCTGCATGAATGGCGCTTCCGGAGAACAACCTGCCAGCTTGAGCGCGAAGTAGGCTTTGACCGACGCATTAATTTCGCTCGGTCCGCCATAATAAATGTTCCAACCGCCGTCCTGCAGTTGTCGCTTCAGGATATGATTCACGCAGCGCTCTTGCAGGTGATGATCCACTTCGCCGAACCAATGCATGAAAAGCACGAAGTCCGAGCAGAGCGTGCTATCGACGATAAGCTCGCCGCACCAGTGGCCGTCCGGCCGTTGCTGTCGCAATAAATTTTCCTGCGCGCGCGCGATCGCCTGCGAAATTTCCGCGTCCGCTCCAGAATACGACTCAGAAACTTCCGGGCGTGCGCTCTGCAAAGCAATCACGTCAGAGGATCGGTTCATGATTGTCGATCTTGCGATTGTCGATCTTATGAGGCTTGAGCCGTCAGCTCGGGTTTTTTCCCGGTAAGATGCCCATTACCGGAACTAACTCCGTTGAACGCCAAAAGTTCGCTGCCACGGCCGGTCGCCTTCGGCTTCGCTCCGAAATTGAACTTGATGTTTTTCCAAGTGTCACCGCGCTGCGCCTGCAAACCGAGACTCGCCGTCGGCTCGTAGCCGCAATGGACCATGCAATTTTCGCAGCGGCTGTCGCGCGCCACGCCGTCAACCACGCCATATTTTTCCCACTGCACTTTTTCGAGCAGCTCCGCGTAGCTCGAGTAATGCGCGTCCGTCATGAGGTAGCAGGGGCCTTTCCAGCCGCGGATGTTCCGCGTCGGAATCGCCCAGGCTGAGCAGGTCAGGTCGCGTTTGCCGGCGAGAAATTCAAAATAAACCGGCGTGCCGAAAAGCGTGTAATCGTTCATCCACTTCTCGATCTTTTGGAACTTCTCGATCGTCATCTTACGGGTAAGAAAGAAATTTTCGGGCTGCAGATTGAGCCGCTTAATCATGTCCTTTTTCGCCGCGTCGTATTCGTAGCCGGGCGAGATGGTGTGGCCGTCCACGCCGAGATCGGAAAGATAATCGAACATTTGCTCGACTTCCTGCATGTCGGTTTCCTTGTAGATGGTTGTGTTGGTCGCGACCTGATAGCCGAGCAACTTCGCCATTTTGATCGCGAGAATGCATTCTTTGAAAACGCCTTCGCGCTCGACAATGAGATCGTGAATGCGCTCAAGCCCATCGAGATGGACGTTCCAATACATCCATTTGCTCGGGCCGATAGTGGGCTTGGCAGGATCTTTAGGGCCCTTGCGGATTTCCGTCGCATCTTTTTCCGTGAGCAAACCAGCGGAGAAGAGATCCGCGATTTTTTCTTCGACAAATTGCGATTCGATCGACAATCGTGACGCCAGCCATTCGCGCATCTTTTTGCGCATGAACATCGCATTTGTGCAGATGTAAACGATGCGGTTTTGCGCAAGCACCCCTTGCACCAAAGCTTCGATGTGCGGATAAATGAGCGGTTCGCCGCCGCAGATCGAGATCATCGGCGCGTTGCATTCCTCGGCCGCTCCCAGGCAATCCTCCAGACTCATTATGTCCTTGAGCGAGGTGGAATACTCGCGGATCCGCCCGCAACCCGTGCAAGTAAGATTGCACGTGTGCAGCGGCTCGAGCTGCAGCACAGTGGCGAACTTTTTCGTGCCACGAAGCTTTTGCCCAATCATGTAGCCCGCGATTTTTGTCGTTAGGGCAAGGGGAAATCTCATAAAGCCGAGGATAGTAACGAGGGTCTCCGACGTGTCAATAGACCCACGCCGAGTGTAAAATAGAGCCAAATCGGCTTACAAAGCGAGCAAATCATGCACAATCATTTTGTGTATTTAGGTCATCAGCCGGCAAATGCGCAGCGCATTGTATGTAACATCGGTCAGGGCGAGGCAGATGAGGGAGGCGGCGAACAATTCGATAAAGGAAATTCGTCGCCCCGCGATGGCAAAAGTCCGATCTTTTCCCAGGCCCAGAACAAGCGTTGAGGCGGCGAACACAAAGGGCAGAAAGAGTGAAAGAATGAATCTGCTGTCACTGACGATTGCATCGTACCAGGCATACAGCAGCACGTAGGAAAGGACGAAGAGAAAACAAAAAATCGCGGCGAATAGTTTTTCCGCAATTAATCGCTGGAATAGTTGACGTTGCCGCGCCGCGAGGACCGCAGCGGTGAGAGCAAAAAGAAGCACGAATTTATAATAGCCTGTCGCCTTCGCACTCCGTGTGGCCAACGTTTTCAATCCATGCATCAATCGCTGGGCGATCTGTCCGGCGGAATGTTCCCGCCAGTATTTCGCGGGCGAAGGAACCTGATCCGGCGGAAAATCTCGCCCTCCGCTCCTGTCGTTATATGCTCTCGTGAACGCCACAGCTTCCGGCCATGAATCGCACCACATGTAAAACGTCGAATTCACATTGTAGAGATAATGTCCGAAAATTTGTTTGCTCGTTCGGACGTAGGGGAAAATAACGGCGCCGAAGGTCCCAATGACCAGCAACAGTAGTCCGAACCGACGTAATGCTTCGCGTAAGCGCGTGTCCGGCCGGGCGCGATATTCGCAAAAA
>DMCG01000070.1:0-1208 GCA_003445855.1 Spartobacteria bacterium
GTCCATGGCATCGGCCGTTAGATCGACAAGTGGTTTGTTGTTCGCTTTGCAGAAATGGCGCAAAAATCCGCGAACGAGGAGGGGAATATCTTCTTTCCGTTCGCGCAACGGCGGCATGGTGATGCGCACGACGTTCAGGCGAAAGAAAAGATCGTCGCGGAATTTTCCTTCGCGCACGAGCGTTTCGAGAGTTTTGTTGCTGGCGGCGATGAGGCGCACGTCCGCGCGCAAGGGTTGATTGCCGCCCACACGCTCGAAGGCGCGCTCCTCGCTGATCACGCGCAGCAATTTGACCTGCGTGGCCGGATCGATTTCAGCCACTTCATCGAGAAAAATTGTGCCGCCATTGGCTTGTTCGAACCGGCCGATCCGGCGTTCGTGCGCGCCCGTGAATGCGCCTTTCTCATGGCCAAACAGTTCGCTCTCGAGCAGTTGCGGCGAGAGCGCGGCACAATGCACCGTCACGAATTTCGCCTTGTTTCGCCGGCTCAGATTATGGATGGCATGCGCGGCCAGCTCTTTGCCCGTGCCGCTTTCGCCTTCGATCAACACGTTGGCCGAGGAGGGCGCGACCTGGCGGATGTTGTCGAGGACTTCACGGAGCGCCGCCGATTCTCCGATGATGTTCTCGAGTCCGTAGCGTTCGTCCACTTGCTGCCGCAATGTTTGGTTTTCCTGCTCCAGCTTCCGGCTTTGCAAGGCGCGCGCGATCAACATTTCGACCTTGTCGAGATTAAGCGGCTTGGTGACAAAATCGTAGGCGCCGCGTTTCATCGCTTCGACCGCGATGTCAACCGAGCCATACGCCGTCATCATGATGCAGATGGGAGGGTGTGCCATCTTTAGCGCGCGATCGATCAACCTCATCCCGTCTTCATTGCCAAGACGCAGATCGGTGAGAAGGAGGTCGATCTGCTCGCGTTCGAGCACATCGACCGCGCCGGCCATGTCCGCCGCGACATAGACGTCATACTCATTCTCGAGCAAACGGCGCAAGCCGTCCCGCGTATGTTTCTCATCATCGACAATGAGAATGGTGGGCGGCATCGAATTCATTTAACGAATTAGCGAAGGAGCGAGTTGATGACCAGGCGATCACTGTCCGCTAATCGCTGAATCACTCAATTGCTAAATGGCCGAATACCGCGAGCCCTTATATCCGCGGGCCGTGCTCTGAGTCGGGTTGCTAAAAATTGTAAAAGCGCGTC
>DMCG01000070.1:1489-5817 GCA_003445855.1 Spartobacteria bacterium
CAGAATCGGATATTATAGGCATATGGGACGCGGGATTGTTTACGCTTTCGCGATGATTTGCGGTCTTGCCGTAACAATTGCTTTCCCGGCCGAACCTTCCAATCCAGTGGACGGCAAGGAATGGTGGAAACTGGCCGCGGAATCGAGAGGCGTCTCGGTTTACACCCGGCCTCATCCAGATTCGCCGCTAAAAGAGTTCAGGGCGGTGGGTGAGATCGATGCGGCCAGTCGCGCCGTTCACGCAGTGATCGATGACCTCGAAAATTACGCGAGCTTCATGCCTTATATTTCGGAGTGCCGGGTGATGAAGCGGGAAAGCAATTCAATTCTTACTTACCAACGCCTTTCACCGAAAATTTGCGCGGACCGCGACTATACTCTTCACATCCAGAAGAAATCCTGGTCCGGCTCGGGCGGGCCCGTTTATCTAAATTGGTGGAGACCGGCGAACGAGCTCGGTCCCGCGGAGAAGCCGGGGGTCGTGCGAGTAAGCGTTTGCGACGGCGGATGGCTCCTCGAACCCAATGGCGCGAATAAAACTCGCGCCACTTATTCCGTTTACACGGACACTGGCGGCCTGATTCCAGCCTTCGTCGCCAATCGCGTGAGCCAGATTGGGATTGGCCGACTTTTCGAAGCGGTTCGCAAACAGGTGAAAAACCCCAGCTACAGCGCGAACGATCGTTGAATCTGTCATTGCGTTGCGGGGGTTTCGGGCGTTCCCGCTTCCAGCATTCGCACGCGCTTGTCGATGTAAGGCAATCGAATCGTTAGGGTGAGACCTTTGCCTTCGCTGCTTTCGATGGAAAGTTCGCCGCCATGTTCGCGCACGATGCGGCGCACAATCAAAAGTCCAAGGCCGGTGCCGGACGATTTGGTGGTGAAATAAGGTTCGAAAACGCGGCTCAGATTTTCCGCAGACATGCCGACGCCCGTATCCGTGAAGCTTACCAGCACGTGGGTGTCGTCACGATCGGTGCGGATGCGCAGGACGTTACGGCGTTTCATTGCTTCGAAGCTGTTCTTAATCACGTTATAGAACGCCTGTTTCATCTGGTCGCGATCGAGCTGGAGCAGCGGCAGATCGGAACGAAGTTCCTGCTCGACGACGATCTCGCGGTCCTGAATTTCGGGAGCGAAAAAGCGCACCGCTTCATCGACAATCGCATTCACGTTTTCCGGATGCAGTTGCGGCTTTGACGGCCGGATGGCGCGGAGGAATTGCGTCACGATCGAATCGAGCCGCGCGATCTCGGCCCGCGCGACGTCAATCGACTCCTGAAGCTCGCGTTGCACCCGGTCATCAAGCTCGCGCACTTTACGCTCCATCAGCTGGAGATGGATGTGAAGTGAGTTCAGCGGATTGCCAATTTCGTGTGCCACGCCGGCGGCGAGCAGGGTGAGCGCGTTTAATCGCTCCGACTCGATCGTCTGCTCGGCCGAGCGGCGGCTCTCGGTGATGTCGCGCAAAATCATGGCATGACCGACGTGCCGGGCGGAGATGTCGATCTTGTGATCGATTGATTCGCTTCCCGGCCCGTCAACCCTCTCGGGCTTTCCCGTCCACGACGCTCGGCTCCCGCCGGCTTCGTTGTCGATCTTATCTTCCGTCGCGCGGCGTTCGATCGTGAGCGGCACGATGTAAAAATTAATGAAACGATTTTGCGGATAGAAAATTTCCATGTCGCGGCTGATCGCCCCTTCCGAGTGCGAAAGAGCATCCCAATCCAGGCCGCGCACGCGTTCGTCCAACCGTTTGCCGATCGCGTCCTCGCTTTCGAGTCCAAACAATTCGCAGGCCGCCTCATTCACGTAGGTGATGCGACCGTTCGAATCGGTGACGATGATGCCTTCCTGGATGGCGTTGAAAACGGTTTCGAAAAATCCTTTTTCCTCCGCGAGACGGATTAGATAATTTTGCACCTCCTCCGGCGCGATCCGTCCGAGGCGCCCGATCAGTTTTTCAAGAAAACCCGATTTCATTTCGTTATGCTGGAAACGGCGGCTGCGGTTATGGAGCGGGCACGTTGGCCTGGCCCAACACGCATTGCTTGAACCATCGTGTCAAACGTCGCAATCTCATCGACGCGCGTAATAATGAGAAGATAGTCATGAGCAGTATGAAGACGTCGTCACGGCCTGCCGAGCAATCCGTCCATATTCGACGCACGAATGCACACGCACCACTGAGCCTATGAAGGTTTCAATTGTCATTCCGTGCTATAACGAAAAGAACACGATCGAGAAAATCATCGAGGCGGTGCGCAGCGCCCCGGTTGAAAACAAAGAGATCATTGTGATCGACGATGGGTCTAATGATGGAACTCAAACTTTACTGCGGGAAAAGCTTTCCGGTGCGGTCGACCAGATTATTTACCACCCCACCAATCGAGGAAAAGGCGCGGCCCTGCGCACGGGTTTCGAAGCGGCGAGCGGAGACATTATTTTGATTCAGGATGCCGATCTCGAGTACAGTCCCGAGGAATATCCGCTGCTTCTCGAGCCAATTATTTCTGGAAAGGCGGACGCCGTCTTTGGCTCCCGGTTCATGGGCGGGCGTCCGCATCGCGTTCTTTTTTTCTGGCACATGGCCGGCAACAGGTTTTTGACACTGCTTTCCAACATGTTTACCAACCTCAATCTGACGGACATCGAGACAGGTTATAAAGCCTTCGAGGCTTCTCTTATCAAATCGATTAAGATTGAAGAAGACCGTTTCGGCGTTGAGCCGGAAATTATCGCCAAGCTCGCCCGAACGGGTTGTAGAATCTACGAAGTGGGTATTTCCTACAGCGGTCGGACTTATGCGGAAGGTAAGAAGATTAATTGGACAGACGGCGTGAGAGCCATTTACGCCATACTGAAATACAATCTCAAATGGTGCCAGACCTGAGCGACCGGTCTTCCTTAGCCCCTATGAGCAAGTTGCGTCGGAGTTTGACCGACTGATTTGTTGACTCGGGCGCAGGTCGGCGATTATCTTAGAGGTACAATCCGTAACTGCCCAAAAAGTTATTTAATCGAATGACTAGCAGCAACATGAAGCGGCCTGAACTGAGCGTCGTCATCCCTTTCTTGAACGAGGCGAAAGTTTTGCCGCTGTTGCGAGAGCGACCCAATAACGATTGTTGAAGTCATCCAGCCAAAAAAATAGGCGCCTTTGTATAGACGGTATGTGTTGAAAAGCAGGACGGCAACGCAGAGAACAGGAACGAGACGCAGGAGATTCGGACTCCGGCAACCACTCCACATATGTCTAATCGCACGCAACGTTTTTCGACGGAGCCGAGCGCTGAACGAACCATTCATAAAAAACGGCGGAAGCTTCGACCTCTGCTCGAATATCGTCAAGCGCATCTCCATGCGCCGGAGAATCCCACAACGCCACGGCATTTTCTGCATCCAGGCGAAATAATCCGAAGTTCACGCAGCACAAAAATGTCGGGTTCGTTTGTGGGTCTGCGTCGATGAGCAGCACCTTTTTCTTCGGCTCGAACCTCGCTAGAGCACAACCGATATGAAAAGTTGTCGTCGTTTTCCCAACGCCGCCCTTGTAGTTAATGAATGAGATGATCTTTGCCATCACGAATTTCAGGTTGCCTCACGCGCGCTCAGGACAGAATTATTCAAACAAAGAACTTAGGAGCGAGTCGAAAGCTCCTTAAACATGATGGTTCGCGCCCTTTGACGATCGCGCACAGGGGCGAAATCATGGAGGTGCTTATGTTCTTTACCAACCGCAATCTCAAATTCCGCGGATGCGCCCTGCTTTTGAGCGCGGCGGCCGCGCAGGCTACTACCCTTACTGTAACCAGCGCGAGCGATAGCGGCGTCGGGACGCTGCGGCAGACAAATTTCGTCAGAATCACTAAGGAATTGGAAGACCAGAGGGGTTGCACGTCATCTCAATAACCGTGTACTGCTTCCTTAGTATCGCCAGTTCAGCCTGTTGACGCTCCAGAATCTCTTGATAGTTGTGCGGTGCATTTCCCCAGCACCCCGTCAGCTTATAGAAATAAATCTCGGTTCCGGCACCATCGACCAGTCTTCCGTTCTTGCAGTCCGCCTTGAGTTCCGTCAGTTTTTGCTCGACAGTAACTTTTTCGACGAGAGTCCCACTATCGGTTTGGACGAGCCTGGTAGACACTACATCGGTCGGTTTCACATATTCTGGTAAACACGCTTGGAAATACTGGACTGTCTCAGCACAGAGGTCGACCGCAACGGTCAATACCAGAGAGATAACCGCAGGTGCAAACTGCATCTTACTCCATTTCTTCAGAAGACCCTCCATTGTAGTAAACGTCGTACATTTTACCACTTACGAC
>DMCG01000055.1:0-10747 GCA_003445855.1 Spartobacteria bacterium
GCAGAAGATTGAGCGCATGATCGTGCGGGACGATCGAGTACATCGACATCGATGAGTACGTCGAGGCGACACCGAAATCTTTGCGTTTGCGCAAACGCATCCCTTGACGCGACCGCGCGGAAGCGCGCCATCGTGGCGGCCGCTTAGTTTGGCTGACAAACCACGATTTTCTCGGCGCTTTGCGGCGTGATTTCTCTCGTGTCGTGGCGATGCGGGGCGCGGCGCGGCAATTGAGTTGCAAATTTTTTTAAAAATCGAAAAAAATGCTTGACGTTTTTGGATTAGATCGGGCAGTCTCGGAATTCCACTCAACTCTACTTTACATTTATGAAATCTGATCGCTGGCTTAGTCGAAATCGTATTCTGTCATATCTGCGCATCGGCATCGCGGGCACGCTCGTCACCGCAGCGGTGGGAATGGCCCTTGTCGCCGCGGAAACCTCTGGTCTGCTTTTATCGAAAAAATCAGACAGTAAAGGCGACGCCAAGGGCGGAGCGAAGTTCGTTCGCTCCGAGGCTGCCGCCCGCCGCTTCCAGACGCTTCTCGGCCCCTTGAGGGTAAAGAACGGCGAAGGGAGTGCCGTCGATGGGGCGGCCCAGGAGGACTATGACAACCGCGCCTACCCCAGTCTCTGGATCAGCACCACCCAAACGCAGATGGCTGCGATGGCGGCGCAGCAGAAAGATCTCCTTCCGAACGCAACGACGAATAATTGGCAGGAACTGGGTCCGAGCGGGGTCCCGGCGGATGCCCTCGTCGCGAGCGAGTCGACCGGCGCCAGTGCGGGAACGATCTACTCAGGGCGCGCGACAGCGATCGCGATCGCACCGAACTGCAGCGCGACTGACTGCAAGATATTCATCGGCGCTGCCGGCGGTGGCGTCTGGGCGGCGAATAACGCTTTTGCAGCGCATCCAAACTGGCATTCATCGAGCAACGGCATTCAATCGAGAGCGATCGGTTCGATCGCCTTCGACCCGAATGACGCCACCGGGAACACGCTCTACGTCGGAACCGGCGAACCCAACGGCTCCGGTGACTCCGAGGCAGGTGTCGGCCTCTTCAAGTCCACCGACGGCGGCGGAACCTGGACGCTCGTCGCCGGGAGCACGGCTTCGACGGCTCCCTGCGCTTTCGGCGGTGGCACCTGCCCGGTCGCCAAGGATCGATCGATCGGTGCGGTCGCGGTCGACCCGACCAATCCGAACCACATCTTCATCGGCACGGACGTTGCGCGGCATGGGTCCTCGTCGTCCAACGGCGGCCGCTTCACGCCGCCGGATGCCGCGAAGGTCGGCCTCTACGAGTCGAGCGACGGCGGGGCGACATTCACTCTTGCCTTTAGCCGCGCCTCCGACACTGTCGATCCCGGATTCCCGACTGGGGGCGATTTCTTCCGCGCTGGTGTGTCGCATGTCGAACTCTACAGGGCCGCAGGAGAGACCCAAGTCTACGCTTCAATCTTTGACTACGGTGTCTATCGGCGCTCGATGAACCTCGATGGGGACACCGCTTTCCACCGGATCTTCGCATCGGCGGGCGGCGGGTCGATTGCCACGTCATCGCTCTCGCGCACTGAGTTTTCGCTCGCACCGAACGGAGCAAATCTCCGCATTTACGTCGGCGACAAAGGGAGCGCGCCCGCCGACTTCTACCGAGTGGACAACGCGAACATCCCTGCTGTGCAGCTGGTCACCAGCGGCACGAACCAAGGGTGGACGAAACTGTCCAACCCGAATCCAGGCACGGCTGGGTTTGCCTCCTACAACTACTGCGCGGGCCAGTGCACGTATGACATGCCGGTCTACTCGCCCCCGGGCGCTCCGGATATTGTCTACATCGGCAGTGCCATGCAGTACGGCGAGCTCGGCGGCCCTTCGAACGGGCGCGCGATACAGCGGTCCGGGGACGCGGGCGTTCACTTCACGGACATGACGATCGACACACATGGAGTGAGCCTGCACCCCGATCAACATGCAATTGCAGCGCCGGCGTCCAATCCGAACGCCGCGGTCATCGCAAACGACGGCGGCCTATGGAGGCTAAACGGCTCGTTCTCGGACGCCTCGAGCCAGTGCGCGTCGCGTGGCCTCTCGGGGGCTGATCTGACGGACTGCAAGCACTGGCTCTCGAAGGTGCCGACGACGATTTTTACGCTGAACAATGGGCTCGGGACGATCCAATACCAAAGCCTCTCGGTCAACGCTCAGGATCCGCTCAGTGACATCATGGGCGGCACGCAGGATAACGGGACGCACGCGTTCAAGGGCGGCGGCACGAGCGACTGGTTTGTTACCATCTTTGGCGACGGTGGGCAATCGGGCATCAACCGGTTCAACCCGAATCACCGGTTCCACACCTTCTTCGATGCACAAATCGACGTGAACTTCAACGGCACCGACGAGTTGGGGTGGGACTGGATCTCCGACACCTTCTTCTCAGGCGCCGGCGCTGGCGAAGGTCGCTCGTTCTACATCCCAATTATCTACGACCCGACCGTCAAGGCGACCATTTTCACGGGCCTCCAGCACGTCTGGCGGACGCAGGACAACGGTGGTAGTAGGGCCTTCCTGGACTCGAATTGTAACGAGTTTACCGGCACCTTTGCCATGCCCTGCGGCGACTGGGTGGCGATCGGGCAGGACCTCACCAGTACAGCCTTCGGCGCTGACAAGAACCCGGGATCTTCCGGATACATTGTTGCAACGGAACGCGCCCAGAGTGACAACGGCACGCTGTGGGCGGGGCTGAGGCGCGGACGCGTCTTCGTCACGTCGGACGCGAATACGGCGTCACCCAGTGCGGTTAACTTCCATCGCATCGATACCTCGGCGCAACCGGAACGATTCGTGAGCGGCATCGCCATTGATCAATCGAATCCGAATCACGCGTTCCTCTCCTACTCGGGGTACAATGCGTATGCGATCGCCTCCGGTACTGCTCCCGGACATGTGTTCGAGGTCACCTACGACCCCAGCACGCACACGGCAACATGGTCGGGCGATCTGGCTGGCGGTGATCCGTCCACTGGCGGTCTCGGCGATCAGCCGCTTACCGACATTGCTGTCGACTGGAACACGGGAGACGTCTACGTGTCGACTGACTTCGGCGTCTATGTGCGCAAGAGTGGCAGCACGACATGGCAGCCAGCCGCGGGCAACCTGCCCAAGGTCGAAGTCTACGGTCTAACCATCGATGTCAACGCCAGGGTGCTTTATGCCGCAACTCACGGCCGTGGCGCCTGGAGGCTCGACCTGCCCTGAACGAATAGTATTCAGGCCTTTTGGCGAAAGTAATCAACACTGCTCGGGGTCCTGCGGCCCCGAGCCGGTTCGTCAGTTCGATTTACGTCGACTCGCAAAATCCGAAATCACGCTTGGATTTCGTACTTGGGCTATAACTTCAACACGCCTGCGAACCCGGGGGCACGTGTTCGATGTGCTGCGGAGCGAGCTTTCCACAGCGACCTGGTCGGATATTAGCAACAACCTTCCCGATCTACCGGTCACCGATCTTGTGCGCGACGACGTGACTGGAGACCTCTACGCAGCCTCCGATTTCGGCGTCATGCGGCTAGCGAATGCCGCCACCACGACATGGACCGTCGCCGGTTCGGGTCTGCCGATGGTCGAAGTGCCGGGATTGACGATCGTGCCGAGCGCGCGCCTGCTCTACGCCGCAACGCACGGACGCAGCGCTTGGTTATTGCAACTGCCGTAATTTCGATTCTTGCTGGACGGGGTAGTGAAAATCTATCCCGCCAGATTTTCGATGAGGTAATATATTGTTCCTCAAGAACCTGATTGTCGGGTGCATCTTTCTGGTGCTCGCCGGTAGCGCTACATCGAGTGATGCTTTGCCGTCAGGCGTCATGGAGGGACATCTGAAGATTCTTTCGCCCAACCCGGTCGAGCTCGCCGATGAAAACGCGGCGACGGTGACGGCGGAAAACTATGCTGAATATCCACTGCTCATCTTGAGCCGAGGCGAAAAAAAAGAAATCGCGCGGATTACTGCGGACACGAACGGAAATTATCGTGCTGTGCTGCCGCCAGGCGATTATGTTCTGGACGTGCAAGGACGCGCACGCAAGCACGTGCGCTGGAAGCCGCAACCATTCACGGTTGTCTCGAATCAGACTGTCCGCGTCGATATGGATATTGACACGGACCATTGGCGAGTTAGGTCGACGCAATCGTTCCGGCCTGATTGACAAATCGGGTCGGCTGCGGTTAAGTTTGCGATAGTTAGTCCGCCTCTTCGTCTGTCTCTCGCGGGGCGCGCTGTTCCGAATTTAATTATTCGTTAGGCAAATTTTGCAGTCTTAAAATACTCCGCACAGTTATGTCGGGACATAGCAAGTGGTCGAAGGTCAAGCGTTTCAAAGGCGCGATTGACGCGAAACGCGGCAAGATTTTTAGCAAATTGTCGAAGGAAATCAGTATTGCGGCGAAGAGCGGTGGTGGAGATCCGAATGGCAACCCTCGGCTGCGGAGCGCGGTCCAAGCCGCGCGTACCCAAAGTATGCCCAATGACAACATCGAGCGCGCCATCAAACGAGGCACCGGTGAAGGCAATGAGGCGGCGCATTTCGACGAGATCGTTTATGAAGGCTACGGACCGGGCGGAGTAGCGGTGATCGTCGAAGCAGCGACGGACAATAAAAACCGCACGGCTGCCGAGATTCGCAGCATTTTCTCCAAGAACAACGGCAACCTCGCTTCCAGCGGCAGTGTTTCATTCATGTTTCACAAGAAAGGTCAAATTACTGTCCCGCGGAGTTCGATCGATGAGGATCGCATTTTTGAGCTTGCGCTCGATGCCGGGGCGGAGGAGTTGACAACCGAGGAAGATGAGTATGTTATTACCACTTCCCACGATCAGCTATACGCCGTAGCTGAGGCGCTCAAACAAGCGGGTGTTACGACCGATGGGCAAAAGTTTACGTTCATTCCCGATACGACTATTCCGGTTGCCGATGAAACCGTGGCGCGGCAGGTGCTGCGATTATGTGACGAACTCGAAGACGACGACGACGTGCAAAACGTCTACTCAAACCTAGATATTCCCGACGAATTGCTGGCCAGATTGCCGGCCTGAAAAATTTAACTGCCGCAGGAGACGACGCGGCGCGCTCGCCGCGGCGAGTGACCAGATTCTTTTAGTTATGGACCAAGAAAACGAGAACCGCCCTCCACCGGTGGAAACTGCACCCACGATTCCCGACCAACCGCGGCACCGACCGCGCCGCCGTTATCCGCGGCGGCGTTATCACGGCGGCGAGCGCACTGAAAGTTTCAATCAGTCATATCCCGAATCATCAAATTCATCGCCCGGCATTGTCGATCCTGCAGGGGAAAATCCTGGCGTTGAAACATTAGATCGACAAGTTGAAGAGGGCGCGGTCGAAACGGGCGAACAAATCTCACGAGAACCGGAGTTCGGCGAAGGCATCATCGAAATTTCCGGCAAGGGTTTCGGTTTTCTGCGAGATCCAAAGCGCAACTTCGTCCAAACGCCACAGGACATTTTCGTCACGCCGGAAATTGTGCGGCGCTTCGGCTTGCGCGACGGGATGTGGATTTACGGCGAGACGCGGCGCGGCAATCGCGGTCCGCAATTGACAAAGCTGCTCACGATCAACGGAGGAGAGCCCACCAAATATCAGGGCCTACGACCGTTCGAGGAACTTACGACCATCAACCCCAATAAACGGATCAAGCTCGAGACCGTGCCGGATCGATACACGACCCGGATCATGGATTTAATGACGCCGCTTGGCATGGGCCAGCGTGGTTTGATCGTCGCTCCACCTCGCACGGGTAAAACGACGCTGCTCCATCATATCGCTGAGGCGGTCACGAAAAATCACAAAGAGATGCATGTCATCATTCTGCTTGTCGATGAACGCCCGGAAGAAGTCACCGATTTCCGGCGCTCGCATCCAAAGGCGGAATTAATGGCGAGTTCGAATGACAGCGACATCAAAAGCCACACGCGCATTGCGCAACTCGCCATTGAGCGGGCCAAGCGGCTGGTCGAAGCAGGAACCCACGTCTTCATCCTGCTCGATTCGATTACAAGGACGGCCCGCGCGTTTAACAATGCGATGGCCGGCGGTGGCCGGACCATGAGCGGCGGTATCGATGCTCGTGCCATGGAAATTCCGAGAAAAATTTTCGCCGCAGCGCGCAACACTGAGGAGGCCGGCTCGCTCACGATTGTTGCGACAGCATTGATCGAAACCGGGAGCCGCATGGACGACCTGATCTTTCAGGAATTCAAAGGCACGGGAAACATGGAGATGGTGCTCGACCGCAAGATCAGCGATCAGCGTATTTATCCCGCCATTGATATCTTCCTTTCCGGAACACGACGCGAAGAGCTGCTGCTGCAGCCGTGGGAGCTGGAGAAAATCAATTTGATCCGTCGTGGCCTTGCCGGACACAAGCCCGAAGAAGCAATCCAACGGCTGTTGATGTTCGTGAAAAAGTTTCCGACCAACACACAGATGTTGAAGGAAATTCCGGGCTGACCTCGTTTTGTCCACGACAATTCGCTACACCCGGACGGGCAGACCGACTTATATCAATAGGATCTGTTCATCGTGCCGGCATAGAATTTGACCGGCGAGTTCGGCCATCGCGATGCGGCTCCGCAGGATCATCAGAAAAATACTGGGCAGGCGGAAATCGGGTCTGATCTCAGAACTGAGCACGCCCGCGATTCACCGCGCGATCCTGCGCGCCCTTGAGGTCGCCGCGCCTGAAGGAGTGACCGGCGATCACCTCGATGTCGGCAGTGGTTCGGGTGAGTTGCTCAAATTGATCGCGGCCCGCTATCCGGTCCGTTCTTTTGCCTGTGATTACACCGACACACTGATGAAGCTTCCCAATCAGCCGGTGCAGATTGTCGATCTAAACCGTAACCTTCTTCCTTATTCAAGTGACCGCTTCACGCTCGTTACCTGTGCGGAAACGATTGAGCATTTGGAACATTACCGGGAGACGATTCGCGAGATCCATCGTGTGCTTACGCCAGGCGGCCTTGTCATTGTCTCGACGCCAAACGTCCTCAATCTGAGGTCGCGTTTACATTATCTCACCTGTGGTTTTCCGAACCTTTTTGGACCGCTAGCTATCGGCGAACGCGACGTTCACAGTCCGCGCGGACATATCAACCCGGTCGGATTGTTTTATCTCGTTCACGCTCTTCTCGAGGCCGGTTTTATTGATCTTAGACTTAGCGTCGATCGTTACCAGCGGCGCTCACTTATTTCGTTCTTTCTTCTATACCTGCCAATTTACATCGCGTGGCGATATAACTACCGGCGCGAGCTGAAAAAGTATCGCACGATCACGCCTCAGAATAATTGGGTGGTGCGCGCGATAAATTCGAGGGACGTCTTGCTGGGGCGCACGCTGATTGTGACGGCACGAAAGTCGCGATGAAAGATCACTTCGAAGTCGAGTGGGAAGTCCTCCCGCCTGAGGAGAAACAAAGACGAACTCACCTCGAGCCGCTGTTCAAGTGGCTCGCCCTTATCATGGATGAATTTCTGCGTTTTCCCGGAACGAAATTCCGTTTCGGTCTCGATCCGATCATCGGACTGCTTCCCGGATTGGGCGATGCTGCTTCGGCAATTATTTCAACTTTTGCGTTGATCTACGCCGCGCGATGTCGGCTGCCGAAGATCGTTCTCACGCGTATGGCGCTGAATATTCTTATCAACGAGCTGGTTGGAATTGTGCCCGGCATTGGTGACGCGTTTTCGTTCTGGTTCAAATCAAACAGGCGCAATTACGAATTGCTTCAGCGCCACATCGCAGCGCCGAAGCGTGCGCGCAAGAGCGATTGGGTTTTCGTTTGTGCTGTCCTGGCTCTTTTATTCCTGATCGTTTGCGCTGGACTGCTCGTCAGTTTTTTCGTTTTCCAGGAAATTCTGAGATTGCTCAACCGTTTTTAGGACGCTGGTTGCCTGATTCGGCGACCGTAGATCTCATGTATCGAAGATCGTGCAGCATGATATTTTTGCGTGAACGCTTCGATATTTTTAGAACCCAGGCGATGGACAAGCCGGCCTTGCTTGATTTGATCGGCTGGCAAAGTGGAAACACTCTTGTTCTCGTAGCGTCGCAAAACAGATTCACAGCCGCGTAGAAATTCATAAGCGCCTTTTAAGGCGCGAGCCTCTGACTCGGTGAACTGACCGACCTCGCGCAAACGATCGACCGCGCCCGTCCAGTTCGGTTCCCAAATCGATTCTCGCATCTGTAGTGCCTGAGCCAGAAATTCAGCTTCGATAATTCCACCGCTGCCTGTTTTGAAATCGAGAAATTCGGCTCCGCTGCTCCGCTCGCGCCGGATCCGCTCGAGCATGTTGTCGATCTTCGCGTAAAGATCGACATATTGGCCGGCCTTGTGCCAGGCGTTTTTGGCAATCGCCATAAACTCGTTCTGGAGCGGTCCGGTGACAGGACGAGCGCGGGTCAACGCTTGCAGCTCCCACGGCTGCGCTCGCTCGGCATAGTAGCGCTGGTAAGTCTCAAGCGAACAAACGAGCGGCCCCTTTTCTCCCTCCGGACGCAGCCGGGCATCAACGCGCGAAAGATTTCCCTCCGCGCTGGGTTGCGCCATCACCGACAAAAGTTTTTGCGCGTCACGACTTTCATGGCCGACAAAGAGCACATCGAGGTCGGCGCCGTAAGTGATTTCGCGTCCGCCAAATTTTCCCATCGCGATAATAGTCAGCTCGTCGCCGCCGAAAATCTCATTCACGCAAACTAAACAGGCTTCTGCCAGCGCCGATTGCTCCCGGCACATTGTCGCGAAATCGGCCAAACCGAGAACGTCGCGTAAAAGAATTCGGAGCAGTTGGGCCTGACGATAAGCGCGCAGCCTGTCGAGGGCGGTCTCTTTTTTTCCGAGCGATCTGAGTTGTTCGAGGTGACCGGCCATGTCGATGGAACGATCGAGCTTTTCGTCGCGCGTGATGTCCTCCAGAAGTTGCGGGCGGCGCACGAGCAAATCGCTCGCGAATCGGCTTGCATCAAAAGTTTTAACGAGCAATTCAAGCAGTTTCGGATTTGTCACCAGCAACTCGAAAAGCAGACTGCGCAGTCCATAAGCTTCGACGAATCGAACAAATTGATTGAGGGTCGCGTCCGGGTCGGCCGTCTTTGCGAGTCGACCGAGCAGGAGCGGCCGCAGCTTGCGGAAAGCCTGCCGGGTCCGGGGAGAAATGTGCGCGCCGCTCGGCCCTTGTTCCAGTCCGGTCATTGCTCTCTCGGCGTCTGCTTGGTTTGCAAAGATCCCGGAATCGATCAACTCAGCTTTTTTGCTCGGCAACGCTTCGGCGATGAGACGGCGAAAAACCGAGCGCACCGCGAGCATTTCCCGCTCGAGCGCAGCCGTGAATTCCTCTCTCGAGCCAAATCCGAGACTCAGCGCGAGTCGTCGCAAGTGTTCCGGAGCTGCCGGAATGGTGTGGGTTTGTTGCTCGGCTTCAATTTGCAAACGGTGCTCGGTGCGGCGGAGGAAGCGATACGCGCGGTCAAGATCGACAATTTCATTGGGTGGAATCAGTTCGAGTTGGGCGAGGCCCCGGAGCGCCTTCAATGTGCTCGGTTCCTGCAAGAACGTGTGCCGCGCTCCGTGAATAAATTGCAGGGTCTGCACAACGAACTCGATTTCGCGAATCCCGCCGCGGCCGAGTTTGACGTCGCGTTCCAGATTCTCCTGTCCGACAACATCGCGTTCGATCCGTCGTTTGATGTTGGCGATCTCTTCGAGCAGATCGGGTGTGGGACTTTTCGGGTAAATGAAAGGTTGATGTTGCCGCAAGAATTCGTAAGCGAGCTCACGACTGCCGCCGACCCCACGAGCTTTGATCAACGCCAGGCGCTCCCAGGTTTCCCCGAAACCGCCATAATAGTGCTCCATGCTTTCAAGCGATCGCGCCAATGGCCCGGCGGAACCTTCAGGGCGCAGCCGAACATCGACACGAAAAAGTGAGCCTTGCGGGTCAGGGGTCGAAAAAGCCTCGAGAAATTTTTCGGCCAGGCGATTGAAGAACTCGTGATACGAAAAGCGCGGCGAGAGCTGGCCCTCATCGCCGTAAAGAAAAATAAGATCGACATCGGAACTGTGGTTGAGCTCGCCCCCGCCGAGTTTGCCGAGGGCGAGAATAGTAAATTCGGCGTTCGGGGAACCGTGACGCTGCCGGAATTCCGCGTTCCAATGTTCGAAGACGCGCCGGATACAAATCTCGGCGATCTGCGAAAGCTCGCCAGTTGTTTCCTCGAGCGGTGCGATGTTTGCCAGTTCGCGAAGGGCAATTCGCACCATCTCGCGACTTTTCCACAGACGTAGAGCTCGGAAATTTTCAGAGGCGATTGAATCGCCGGCGAGCGTGCGCAAGTCACCGGCCATTTGCGCGTAACCGCGCCGCGCCAGACAGACTTCGGGCTGTCCGAGCCAGATGAGGATGTCGGGCTGCCGCATCAATCTCGTCGCGCAAATGCTCGAGAGCGCGAGGAGATGAAGCAGGGCGGCTTCGCCCAGTGGAAATTGTTCGATTAGATCGACAAGCGGCGGCGCAGTTACCGGCCAGTTTTCGCTAAGCCGGCGGAGGGCGGCTTCTACTTGCGACGGATGTAAGGAATCGGCCGCTTTTTCCTGAATCCAGCGATCACTACGATCCATTACGCGGAACATGCCGCGAATCCAGCCGCAAGACCAGTTGTC
>DMCG01000055.1:10991-14505 GCA_003445855.1 Spartobacteria bacterium
ACTGAAATCTTTTCGAGCAAGGGATCGATTTCTTCGTTCATCAATTCATCGATGCTCATTCGCTCATATCGTGCGGCCGCCGCCCGGCGTTGCTGCAAAAGACGCTGTAGAAACGACGTTCGCCCAAAGCCCAGCAGATGCGCGTAGAGCCAGCCCGCCGCGCAACCTCCAAGATACGCACTGTGGCTGACGGTGCGAGTGCGGTCGATACAGAGCAACACGATTGCGAGCACGGTCGCGCCATAGGCGAGATGTTTCGCCTTTAAACGCAGCGGGACGATAAAGAAAATTCTCGCCGTCAATTCCAGCTCCGGCAGGATCGTTGCATACGCGACAAGGACGGCTGCAACGCCGCCAGAAGCCGCCAGCAAAACCGAATCCGCCGGCATAAGAAAAAGATGGCCGAGTTCACCTCCGACCGCGCCGGCGAGATAAAGGTAAAGAAAATGTCGCTGCCCGAGAATCGATTCAAGATCGCGTCCGAGAAAATACAGGACGAGCATGTTTCCGAGCAAATGCCACGGGCCGTCGTGCAAAAACATCGCGGTGACAAACTGCCAGGCATAAGCGTCGCGGACGCCGCGATCACTCAAGCCAAGATAATCGCGGACGAATCCCGGTTGATAGAGTTCGACACACAGTTGCGCGACAAAGACCGCCAGGTTCGCGCTGATCAAGGTCAACAAGACGAAGCACTGGCGCTGCGTCCAACGCTGCGTGTAGGACGAAGATTTCCGGCCAGACAGACGCATTTCGCGAGAGTATCGCAACGCAATTAAATTGTCGATTCTCAATTCCGCGCCGGTTCCGCGCCGGAACGCGATGAGAGGGAAACGTTCCGCGCGGACCCGCTATTGCAATGGCGCGGGCGCGAGAACGCGCAGCTTTTTCGCGCGTATTTGAAACTCAACCGGGCAATTGCCGACCAGTTCGCCGTCTAATTCGACCGGCACGTCCTGATCGCTCGTTATCCGCAATCGCCGCGTTTGAAAATATTCCACCTCCGGTAGGCGAATTTCCGAACTAAAAAAAACGTCCTGCAGATATTTTATGATCTCCAGATAGCCCAGTCGCTTGAACGCCACCACATCCAGTAAACCATCATCGATGACGGCGTGTTTAAAAAAAGGAAATGGTCCGCCATAGTGGCGACCGTTTCCGACAAGCACAAAAGATCCTTCTTCAATCGCAGTGTTCTCCGATTCGATGAACAGTCGCGGTGGCCGGCGGGTGGCGATTTGCGCGGCGGAGATGAGGTAACTCAGCGGACCGAAATTGCGTTTGAAAGCGGCGCTGGTCTCTTTGACGACCTGGGCATCGAGTCCGACGCCCGCGAGCTGGACAAAATGTTTTCCATTTGCGCTCGGAAGATCGACAAGGCGTGTGTGGCCGCCTTGAATGATGTCCCAGCACGATTGGAGATTGTGCGAGGGCAAGCCGAGCTCGGTCGCGAAAACATTCACCGTGCCGATTGGCAGCAGACCGAGCATGGCGGCGCTGCCGGCCAGGCCATTTACCACTTCATTGATTGTGCCATCGCCGCCCGCCGCCACGATTTTTGTGAACCCTTCGCTCGCGGCATGACGCGCGAATGCTTCCGCTTCGCCGGGTCGCGCCGTCGCGCATATTATGGAGTCGCGCGCCAGCGATTCCACACGGTCCCGCCAACGGCTCGCTCTCTCGCCATGTGCGGCAGGATTGAGAATGACGACAGTGTTATTCACGAGCCGAAAAACTAAGCTTGGGCTTTGATCTTTTCTTCAAACTTGGTCTGCGTAACGTCTCGGCGTGGGAAGGTTCCGCCGAATTGCGTTGTCCGTTTTTTGGGCACTTTTTGCGCTCGTTGCGATTGCCTTGATTGGCCTGAACTTGTATGTGCAATCGCAAGGGACACAAGCAAGGATTCAGCAGGAACTCAGCCAACGGGTTGGCACCGCGCTCCATATTCGGCGCATTAGTGTCACGCCGTGGGGCGGATTGACATTGACCGGCATCACGGTTCCGCAAATCTCGACCGCCAGTTCGAGCGACTTTTTAGAGGCAAAAAGTTTTCATCTTCACCTTCGTTTCCTTTCACTCTTCTCGAAACGATTGGTGATCAAAGAGGTGTCACTACTGGCTCCAAACGTGGTCTGGCCACAAAATGCAGACGGGAAATGGAGATTGCCCGGTTCGCGAGAGGAAAAAAATCCAGCTTTGCCGCCAGCCAAAGTTCCTACTGTTTCCGCATCGCCGGCCGAAACTGTAGCCGCAATGCCGGTCGCACCCACGCCGAACGCCACGAACACAAGCTTGAAAGCTGACAAGACGAACATCAGCTTTGTTCCGGAGGTTCGACGCGTCAATGTGACTGGAGGTAATTTCAGATTTCTCGACCGGTCCGGTAACGTGATTGCGGTTTTCGAAGGCGTCGATTTTCATTCAAGCTTGCGTAATGCTCAGGCTCTTCGCGGCAACGCAAAAATCGCGAAAATATCGCTGCGTGATCGATTTTTCCTCGAGAGGTTGCAATCGCCTCTTCGCTATGATCCAAAAGAGCTGGACCTTTCGAAAATCTCGGCGCATGCCGGCAGCGGCGACATCAGCGGCCGTTTCACGATGGAGCCGCAATCGGAAGACTCTCCGTTTACGGTGAGTGTGACGTTCCAAAACATCCAAGCCGATCAGATTGTTGCCGAAGCCGGCGGCCCCAAAGGCATGGTGCAGGGTAGACTCGAAGGAAGCTTCGAAGCCGCAGGAAAAACCGACGATGCCGATGCGCTCACGGGCGCTGGCGAGATTTCCCTGCGTGACGGGCAACTACAGCAATACAGTCTGCTGGTTGCACTGGGCCAAGTTTTGCAAATTGAGGAGCTCACCCAGCTGCATCTCGAGCAGGCACAGGCAAAGTATCACATCACTCCAGGATTGATCACCATCGACGAACTCATCCTGCGTTCACCGAACATTCGACTCTCCTCCGTCGGCACGGTGACGTTTAGTGGAAAGTTGCGGCTCGACTCGCAACTTGCCATCAATGAAAAACTCCGCGCCCAGCTTTTCAAACCCATCCGCGCGAATTTTCGACCGACCAGTGAGGCCGGCTATTCTGCGATTGATTTTCAAGTAGAAGGCACAGTTGACCGTCCAAAGTCGAACTTGATGGAAAGAATGGTCGGGCGCGATCTCAAAGATTTCGTCAGCGGCTTTTTTGGTGGAAAAAAATCAGAACGCTCTAAGAACAAAAAGCCGGCCGATGCGGCGGCGATACAACCGGAACAGGCAACTCCCACGCCCGCGGCAACGACCGATGCGATGTCGCCCGCTGTGATTGCAACACCGTCTCCGCCATGAGAGTCATCGCGGGTTCCGCCGGTGGAATCCAGCTCGACGTGCCGAAGCGCGGTGTGCGGCCGACGATGGATCGCGTCAAGGCCGCCATCTTCTCCAGTTTGGCGGACAAAATCATTGGCGAGAAAATTCTCGATCTTTTCGCTGGAAGCGGCGCCCTCGGCATTGAAGCGCTCAGCCGCGG
>DMCG01000260.1:0-719 GCA_003445855.1 Spartobacteria bacterium
TCGACCAGCTCCTGCACTTCATCTTTCGCTTCCTCGACGCCGGCGACATCGCGAAAGGTGATTTTATTTTTATCACGCGCGAGCATGCGCGCTTTCGATTTGCCGAAATTCAGCGCGCCTTTTCCCGCCATTCGGATTTGCTGGCGGAAGAGGAAATAGAGCACGAGCAGAAAAAGCGCGATTGGCAGAAACCCGGCGACAGTTTGCGCGATAACGTTGGACTCGGTCCTGATCGCTGGCTGCATTCCGGCGGTGGCGAGTTTTTCCTGCAGGTTGGTATTGTAATTGAGGTAAATGGTCGTGCGGAACTTAATAGGCTGCGCGGGCTGCGAGCCGACGCTTTGCTTGAGGTAATAGCCGCTCAACGCCTGCGTCGCGCGACCTTCCTCGACAATAAGCGTTAGCGGCAAATTTTTGTCACTCACGATCTGCTTATTGTCGAGCAGCTCGAGGAAACGGTTATAAGGAACGTCTTCCACCGGCTGCATCCCTCCGCGATAAAACAGCATGGCGAGGGCAATAAAACCGAAGGCGATGGCGATGAGGATGACGCCGCGCCAGTTAAAATTGGGCTCGTTGCTGCGGGGTTTATTCTCCTTTTGAGAGTTGCGATCGGACTGAGGCATAAGGAATGCGGCGCGTTAACTACCGCGTGAAAACGCTAACATGAACAAATTGGCAATGCAAAGAAGCAGGAGCCACGCCGCGAGCCAGGATCG
>DMCG01000260.1:1055-9704 GCA_003445855.1 Spartobacteria bacterium
TGTACACTAAACTGCCGGTCCAGCGCATTTACGTGAAGGAGCTGCCCGGCTTCGCCGGATTCGGCGACATATTGCAAGATCGACATGGTGAGTCGTTGAAACGTTAAGGTGGATGGAGTGCACATTGCGTCGCTGGCCGATTTCGGTAAAATTTCGATCTAATTATCAGCCATGACGGAACTGGTCACAACGGTTGCAGATAAAATCGACCGCGCGGTGCAGCGCGTGACGCCGTTCGCCTATCGGGTGCGCCGAAGAGGTCGGCGTTGGGTGCGGCGCGCTTTGCGCAAACCGCGCAGTGTATCGGAGGGACCGAATCTTTTGCCGTTGTTGATTCAGGTGCTCGCGAGTTTTTCGAAAGCAGACGGTGTTTTGCTGGAAGAGGAAATCGACTCGAGCCTTGGTTTTCTTCGCTATGACTATCCGGAAGCCGTTTATTCGGAACTGCGGCAACTTTTCCGGCAAGCGCTTTACGAGCAGCAGGACCTTTCGGCGATGGCGCAAAAGCTCGGCGCGCAACTGAGCACGGAGCGCAAGATCATGCTGGGCGTTCAGCTTTACGACCTGATTTCGCAGGCCGGATTGAAGCAGGAACAGGTCGTCGCTTTTTATTCTTTCATGTCCCAACTCGGCATGGCGGCGCAAGCGATCGACATTGTTTATCAACTCAATGCCTCAGAGGATTCCGATCCGTCGATTTACCAGCGCGGCGCGTCGCCGCTGGAATCGCTCTCTTTCGGTGCGAATGCGAAGGGGGATGTGACGCTAAAGAGCCTCGCCGGGAACGATCGCCTCCTCGCGTTTCGTTATCACGATCTCATTTTGTTGAAAAATTACAGCGGGCAAAACGTTTCGGTGCGCGGCCGGCCGCTCGTGCGCGGCGGGTTCTGCCGGATTTATCCGGGCCAGCGCATTCTCGTTGGCGATCAAGTGCTCAGTTATCAAGAACTGGCGAATTATTTCAACGCGAAGAAAAACGTTTCCCTGCCGCAGATTTTTATCCGCGTAAACAAGGACGCCGACGAAGTGGAACTGGAGCGTGCGCGAACGCGTGAAAGCGCGCTTGAAGTCACGTTCGGACTGAAGGTGCGCGTGAAAGCGTTGCGCGATGTCGATGCAGTGCTCAACGGCGTAAAACTAAAATCGGGCACGCAAGTGGAAGCAAATTTGGAAGACAAGATCCTTTTCCATAACGACACCGAGATGGACTTGATCGATCTACGCCGGCGCGCTCGCGCCATGGGCGGCCGATTTCAGTTGAAGGCGTCCAAGTCGGAGTATCTCGTCTCCAATAACCCGAGTTTACTCGAAGCGGACGATATTTTGCTTTCGCCGGGCACGAGCGGTGACGTGCTCCTGAAGATTTTTTGCGATTACGACAAGCGCATCGGTCAGCTTGAAGTGATCGAAGCCGACCGGCCCATCCTCGTGGGCGAGACACCGGTGCGTATCTCTGCGCCGCTCAAGGACGGCGACACCATCCGGATCGACATCGGGCAATTTCTGCGGTGCAATTTTTCCGAACGCATCATCGAGGAAGAGCGCAACATTATTCGCAGCCTCGAGGTGCGCGAAGTCACGCATCGCTTTAGCAATGGCGAGATCGGTCTGGAGGGAATTTCCTTCGGTCTCACTCGTGGTGAGCTGGTCTGCGTAATGGGCGCGAGCGGTTCGGGAAAAAGCACGCTCCTGACAGTGCTGGCGGGGCAGCTCCAGCCGAGCAGCGGACAGGTTTTCCTAAACGGACAATCGCTTTATCCGAATCTCGATGCCCTCAAGCGTTATATCAGTCATATCCCGCAGGAAGACGCCTTCGACGAGCATTTGACGATCGGGGAAAATCTGCAATTTGCGGCCGCGATGCGTTCACCGCATCTCTCACGACGCGACCGCATGCGCCGCTTGGAAGGAAAACTGGTCGAGCTTGGCTTGGGCGAGCGTCGCGACGCCGTGGTGGGCAACGCCATAAAAAAGACACTGAGCGGCGGCGAACGCAAACGTCTCAACATCGGCCTCGATATGATTGGCCTGTCGGACGTTTACCTTTTCGACGAACCGACCTCCGGCCTTTCCTCGAAGGATTCCGAGCACGTGATCGAGATCATTCGCGGCATGGCGCACAATAAGATCATCATCGTCACGATCCACCAGCCGAGCTCCAAACTTTTCCAGATGTTTCACAAAGCGATCCTGCTCGATAAAGGCGGACGGCTCGTCTTTTTCGGCACGCCCTCCGACATGCTCCGCTACTTTGCCGAAGCAGAACATCAACATCAGTTTGGGGCGGAGCTGGGGGCATGCCCGTCGTGCGGAACGACGCGTCCGGAATTTATTTTCGACGTGCTCGAGACCCCGCTGCGCGATTTAAGTGGCGACATTATTTACGAAGAAAATAATCGCGGCCAGCTTGTCGCCGCGCGCCGTTACTCTCCAGATTTCTGGCGCGATAAATATGAAGCCTTTCGGTTGATCCAGGACGTCAAACAAGTTTCGCTGCGCAAAGAACCGGTCATCCCGTTGCCAGCCGCGCCGGCGCAAAAAAGGCGACTGCCGTTTCGCTGGCACGATGAGTGGACGCAATTTCGGACTCTTTTGCGCCGCTCCTTCGTGAGCAAACTGCGCAATCGCGCCAATCTCGTGATCACGATCGGCGTTGCGCCCGTGCTGGCGCTGCTCATCGCCACCATCCTGCGCTACTCGGACAGCGGGAAATACGATTTCGCTTCTGCCTATCATATCCCGACATTTCTGTTTCTCAGCCTGATCGTGGCCATGTTCCTCGGCTTGACCAACAGCGCCGACGATATCATCAGCGACCGCGCGGTGCTGCAACGCGAGCGCAACCTCGACGTTCGGCTGCCCTACTACGTGATCTCAAAGACCCTCACGCTCGGCGTCTTCGCGCTCATTCAGTCCGTGCTTTTTGTTTTGATCGGCAATTACGTCCTGGAAATCAGGGGGATGTTTTGGGTTGATTTGGGCATCATGCTCATGACGGCGATGGGCGGCGTATCGCTCGGCCTGGTCATCTCGTCGCTTGTCGCCGATCCAAAAACCGCGGCCAACATCGTCCCGCTCGTTTTAATTCCGCAGATCATCATGGGCGGCGCACTCATTAAATACGAGGACATGAACCGAAATCTAGCGCTGGTTTATGCGCTCACCCACTGGTTCTCCGAGCACCCAACCAAAGAGCAAAGCAAGAAGATGGAGAGCAAGCTGGAGGTGCCCTTCGTCTGTCAGTTCATCGCCATGCGCTGGTCGTACGAAGAGCTCATCGTTGCGCAAGCCAAGCTCAACCCTTTAACGCGGCGGCAAGACCGCGCTAATGACGGGATTCAACGCCTCGCGCCGAAAGCGAGTACTCCGCAGGAGCGCAAGCGGCTCGACGATCTGAAAGAAACACTGGCCGTTCTTTCTGGTCTGGAAGCGAAATCCGCCAGCGAGCTTGATCATTATCTCGGCTTGCTCGATCAGATTTTGGATCGCAAACGGCCGTTCGGCCGCGCCCTTTTCAAAGACGCGGTCGGCCCGGTCACAGCCGAGCAGGTTTATACGAACCAAAAGGTCTCCGATCTCATCTCGAACGCCGAGATGGAACAAAGCGACTATCGCCGCGGCAGTCGGCCGAACGTTTTCTTCGGCGCGGAAAAACGCTACCTCGGCATCAACGTGAGCATTTTCGTTTTCAATACGATCATTTTAATTGGATCGACGTTCGGCTTGCTCGGGCTGCTGCACTGGATTTTGCGAAGACAACTCGAAGTGCGAAGAAACTGACGTGCTCGCGGTTGGCACGCGCGTCCTTTCGCAAATGTCATTCCGAGCGAAGCGAGGAACCTCTCAACACGCCCAGATGCACGCTTTGTTCGCGCTTGGTCGTTCGAAGATCAGCGAGCTGATGCGAGGTCCCTCGCTCCCGCTCGGGATGACAAGCATGGGAATCGAGCGTAGTTGAGTAGCGAAAACGAAATGAACAAGAACAAAGAGAAGACAACGCGCCTAATTGTCGCGGCCAGTGAAACCGATCCGGACATGCTTTACGCGACGCGCTTCTTCGCGCCGGACCCGTTCATTTTTCTCCAACGCAACGGCAAACGCACCCTGGTATTGAGCGATCTGGAAATTGATCGCGGCCGCAAGCAAGCCGACGCCGATGAATTTGTTTCCTTCAACAAGCTCGAGCGCGAAGTGCAGGGAAAATCGAAAAAGGCCCCACCCTATGAAAAAGTTCTCAGCCATTTTCTCCGCAAGCGCGGCGTAAGATCGACAATCGTTCCGGCAAGTTTCCCCCTCGGTTACGCGCAGGAACTTGCCGCCAATAAAATCCGCCTGCGCGCCACGAACGGACTTTTCTGGCCGGAGCGCGAGGCCAAGTCCGAAAAGGAAATCACAATGATCGGTCGCGCGTTGCGAATTACCGAAACCGGACTCAAGCGCGCCATCGAAGTGCTCGCAAGATCGACAATCACTCGCGGAAAAAAGTTGCGCTGGTCGGGCAAAACTCTGACCTCGGAAATGCTGCGCGCGGAAATTGATTCCGCGATTTTGCGCGCCGGTGGAATTCCAACCGGAACAATTGTCGCCGGTGGCGACCAGGCGTGCGATCCGCACGAGCGTGGATACGGGCCGCTCTTCGCGGACTCGTTGATCATTCTCGATGTTTTCCCGCGCGACGCCAAATCAGGATATTTTGGCGATATGACGCGCACAGTTTTGCGCGGGCGCGCCAGTGATGAGCAACGAAAACTTTGGGAAACCGTGAAAGCCGGACAAGCTCTCGCGCTAAAGAGAATCAAAGCGGGTGTGGACGGGATGACGATTCACAAAGCAATCCAGGAATTTTTTAAGAAGCGCAGTTTCCCGACCGAGGTTCGCAAAGGAAAAAATGTCGGGTTTTTTCACGGCACCGGGCACGGAATCGGGCTCGAGATTCACGAATATCCGCGTTTGCAAAAAGTGACTTTGAAAGATCGACAAGTACTGACGGTCGAGCCGGGACTTTATTACCCGGGCCTCGGCGGGGCGCGTCAGGAAGATGTGGTGGTTGTGACAAAAGCTGGTTGCAAGATCCTTTCGCGGTTTCCGAAGAAATTGGAAATCTGAATACCACGCATTGCGTGGTCATCCTGAGCGCAGCGAAGGACCTCACAATCTTGCACAACGCCTTCTACTGCGACGAGCTGTCCTTCATGACATGTGTGACTCACTCTTTTTTTGGGAGGTTCCTCGCTTCGCTCGGAATGACCGCGCGCAATCGAGGCGACGGCCGGTGGCGAAATGAACGAAGCGTGCAGATGAGCGTCTAAATCATTTGTCATTGTGCGTAGAAGTCCTGCGCGCATGAAATGACAATCTGGTTTCAAGCATTAAGTTAAGACGGGAATGTTCTATCCATACGGTTTC
This sequence comes from Spartobacteria bacterium, assembly GCA_003445855.1. Taxonomy (GTDB): domain Bacteria; phylum Verrucomicrobiota; class Verrucomicrobiia; order Chthoniobacterales; family UBA10450; genus UBA10450. The sequence continues at coordinate 6,462 of DMCG01000260.1, forward strand.
GGACATCATTGGCTCATTTTGATTGGCCTGCCGTTGATCATCGGTTTATGGGCGCAATTCCGCGTGAGGAGCGCGTTCCGAAAATGGGGCGAAGTGCGCGCGACTTCCAACATCACCGGCGCGGAATGCGCGCGCGAGATTTTGCAGGCCGCGCAAATCCACGACGTCGATGTTGTGGAGACGAACGATTTTCTAGGAGATCATTACGACCCGACGCGCAAAAAACTTTGTCTTTCGAGCAACATTTACAATACGCCGTCGGTCGCGGCGCTCGGCATCGCTGCTCATGAGACCGGGCACGCCATCCAGCACGCCAAAGCCTACGCGCCGCTGAAGGCGCGCATGGCCATTGTCCCGGTCACGATGGTCGCCTCGCAGATGCTGCCGTTCGTCATTTTCGGCGGTTTATTTTTTCATATCACCGGCCTGATCACGCTCGGCATTTATTGCTACGCAACCCTGCTCGTCTTCCAATTGATTACGCTGCCGGTGGAATTTGATGCCTCGCGCCGGGCGAAGATCATTTTGCAGCAAATGGGGATTGTGCAGCCGGGAAGCGAAGTGGCCGGTGTAAACAAGGTGCTGAACGCGGCCGCGCTCACTTATGTGGCGGCTTTCATTGCGGCACTCGGGAACTTGCTCTGGCTGCTCTCAGTGCGAGATCGTCGCAATTGAGCCGCGCACCGTTGAAGAAGATGAATCCTTCGGTCGCACTGCCCGCTCGCCGGATTTCGGATTTGTTGTCGTCCGGTCTGGAGGCTCGTGTTAAAGCTAAAAGGCAGCGGATGGACAAGCCACGAACCGATGAAGATCAACAGTTGGTGGCGCGCACACAATCGGGTGATGCCGGCGCCTTCGACCAGTTGGTCGTGAAATACACGCCGCGTCTCTACGGTCTGGTTTACAACATGACCTCGAACCACGAGGACACGAACGATCTTTTGCAGGACGTTTTCTCCAAGGCGTACAAGGCAATTCGAGGGTTTCGCGGCAAGTCGTCGTTTTATACGTGGATCCACTCGATCGCGGTGAACATGACGCTCAATTTTCTCAAAAAACGCGGCCGCCGTTTTCATCTCAGCCTGGATGATGTCGATGCCAGCATTCAGAACGACAAGGAATTCCTCGAGCTGACGGCCACGAGCAGTCCGGTGCGGGAAGTGGACCTCTCCGAGCTGCAGCGAAGATTGAACGAGGCCATGATGAAATTGTCTGATGAACACAGAGCCGTGGTCACCATGTTCCACATTCAAGGAATGCCGCACGCAGAGATCAGTAAAATCTTGCGTGTCTCGGAAGGAACGGTACGTTCGAGGCTCTTTTACGCGAATCGGCAACTGCAAAATTATTTGGACGAATTTCGGAAGAACCCCGTTGCTTAAACCGGCGTAGCGATGAAAGAATTTGACGACAACGAAATTGCAACGCTGCTTCGGCTGAAACGGCACGAACAGCCGCCGCCCGGTTACTTCGAGAATTTCTTGCACGAATTTCATCGCCGCCAGCGCGATGAACTGCTCCGTGAGCCGCTCTGGCGCATCTGCCTGGAGCGCATCCATGACTTCTTGTTCCGACTGAATGTCCCTTCCCTGACCTCCTATCCTGCTGCGGTCGCGGCGGTCCTGGTCTGCGCCGCGGTCATATCGCTTAAGATTTATCAGGGGCCGGAGACGACTGTCGCGGTCCAAAGTCGGCCGGCGTTATCCGCGACTGCGAATGCAGAAGGACAATGGACGTTGTCATCCCCGGTGGCCACGCGCGTCTTCAGCACGCAGCCGCTTCGCAATTCAAGTGAAAGCGCACACACTCACTCCCGCGGTAGCGGGACGCCGCCGCGCTACGTGCTCGACAGCGTTCCCGTGAGTTATGAGGCGACTTTCAAATTTTAGTCGCGCACCGGAATTTCTTTTCCGGTTTCACTTCGCGTCAATCTCCGGACTCGTCCTCGCGCTGACTTTCCTCGCGACGCCCGCTCTTCTTCGGGCTCAAGAACAATCCGCTGCGACCATCAGCCGCCAGGTCAAGGACGTGTTTGAGCGTGTCGGCAAGGCAGTCGTGAAGATTCACGGCGTCGATGAGCACAGCGAAATTTTCGGCACCGGATTTTTTGTCGATCCAACCGGAACGCTTTACACGTCCTACACCGTGGGCGGTGAAGCGGAAAATTTCACGGTTGAGTTTGAGGGAAAAAAATATCCGGCGCGCCAGATTCTGGCGGATATCCGCAGCGGCTTGGCAATGTTAAAAGTAGATCTGGCGACGCCCGCGTTGCCGATTGGAAAATCCGAACAACTCGAAGTCGCGACACCGGTCGTCACCATCGGTTACCCACTCGATCTGCCTAAGACGCCCAGTTTCGGCATGATCGCTGGATTTGATCGAAAATATCTGGGGCGGTATTTTTCGACGACGCACTTGCGCGTCAATCTGCCGACCCAGCGCGGAGAAGCCGGCTCTCCGCTCTTGAACTTGCAGGGCGAGGTCATCGGCATCCTGGTTAGCAGCCTCGAAAACAATTCCGCTTGTTACGCATTGCCGATCGACGCGGCGGAAAAAATCCGGGCCGATTTCGTCCGTTTCGGCGAGGCGCGCCATGGCTGGATTGGCATCAATGTTTCCGAAGCGCAGGCCCCGGTGGAAGGCTCGCGCGCGGAAATGACCAAGATTATGGAAGGCACGCCGGCCGCGGACTCTGGCATCAAAGCCGGTGACATTCTGTTGCAAGTGGGACGGAAAAAAGTGCGCGAACCCGAGGATGTGCTCGACGCTTCGTTTTTCATTACCGCCGGCGACACCGTCCCCATCACAGTGATGCGTGGGAACGAGAAGTTGACCTTTAACGTCCAGGCCGATTTTCATCCGGCCAGTCAGCATCCGCCGTTAATTGCTGCGCCGGCGATGAATCAAGCGATTCCGCTCAAACTCGATTCCCAGGTGCAACGCAGGCCGTAGCCGCACGCCGCAGTGCGCTCAACGCGCCAGCATTTTCCGAAACGCCGCTTCATCGAGAACGCGAACGCCCAGTTGTTTCGCCTTCGCAAGCTTGCTGCCTGGCTCTTCGCCCGCGAGCACGTAACTCGTTTTTTTGCTCACACTCGTGCTCACTTTGCCGCCGCGCTGGATAATCACCTCCGCGATTCCATCGCGCGGTTCGCTCAACGTTCCCGTCAGCACCCATGTCGATCCTGCAAACGGCGAATCGGTCCTTTGCGCGCGCCGCGGTTCGATTTGCGGACGCACGCC
>DMCG01000260.1:9965-10653 GCA_003445855.1 Spartobacteria bacterium
CGGCCAATGCGCGCGAGGCGCTTTCACCGACATGCAAGATTCCCAATCCAAAAATCAGCCGCCAAAGCGGGCGCGTTTTGCTGCGCTCAATTGCCTGCAACAAATTGCCGATGCTTTTTTCGCCCATCCTTTCCAAGATCGACATCTTGTCCGCGGTCAGCTCGTAGATGTCGCTCACCTCGCGCACGAGCGTGCGACGGACGAGTTGTTCCACCATCATTTCACCGAGACCCTCGATGTCCATTGCGCCGCGTGACGCAAAATGCTCGATCCGCCGTTTCAATTGCGCCGGACACTGACTGTTGATGCAGCGCACCGCCACCTGGCCTTCGTCCTTCACCACTTTGCTCCCGCATTCCGGACAAACCTTTGGCATCTTGAATTTTTTTTCGTCATCAGTGCGCAAATCGGTCCGTACGCTCACCACCGCCGGGATGACCTCGCCGGCTTTCTCGATCACGACGGTGTCGCCGATGCGGATGTCCTTGCGTTTGATCTCGTCTTCATTGTGCAGCGTCGCTCGCGAGACGCGGCTGCCGCTCACTGTTACTGGCTCGAGCACTGCCACCGGCGTGAGCACTCCAGTGCGCCCGACTTGAACCAGGATGTCGATCAAACGCGTCTCGACCCGTTCCGCCTCGTACTTGTAGGCGATCGCCCAGCGCGGTGATTTTGCCGTAAAACCGAG
>DMCG01000218.1 GCA_003445855.1 Spartobacteria bacterium
GCAATGTTTACAAAGTTGCGATCACCTACGCGGTGGTGGCGTGGTTGCTCATCCAAGCCGCGTCGATTCTGCTTCCCACGTTTGAAGCACCGACCTGGGTGATGAAAGCCTTTGTCGTTTTTCTCGCCTTTGGATTTGTCATTTCGGTGATGATCTCCTGGGCATTCGAAGCGACACCGCAAGGTTTAAAGCGAACGGAGAACGTTCCGCCTGACGCGGTCCTCCCAACTTGGAGTCCCCGAAAGTTTGCCACGTTCATTGTTTCCGTCGCAGTAATCGCGGCTGGTTTGCTCGCTTACCAATTCTTGCGTCCTAAAAACACGCCAGCGCCTCGACAGAGCGAAGCGGCTACAGGTTCGATTTCGCGAAAATCGATCGCGGTCTTGCCGCTGCTGAATGAAAGCGGAGATCCGAAGGACGAATATTTTTCCGATGGACTTTCAGAAGAATTGATCGCCGCTCTGGCGCAGATCAGAGAACTGAAAGTCATTGGCCGCAGCTCTTCTTTCCGTTTCAAGGACAGAAAAGAGGAGACCAAAGCGATCGGCGAAAAGCTGGGCGTGGCTACGCTGCTGGAGGGCACCGTGCGCAAACAGGGGGAGCGGGTGCGAATCGTCGCCGAACTGATTAACGCCGCAGATGGAATCGAACTCTGGACGCGAACGTTCGATCGTGAACTGAAGGACATCTTCGCGGTCCAGCAGGAAATCGCCGCGGCGGTGGCTTCGTCACTGAAAGTGACGTTGCTTGGATTGGATGAACGGTCGTCCGCAAAGCCAGCAACTAAAAATACAGAAGCGCACAATGCTTATCTCCTGGGTCATTATCATTCCCAGCGACGCAATCTCGAAGATTATCGCAAAGCTGTTGCTCACTTCGATGAGGCGATCCGGCTGGATCCGGATTATGCGCTGGCCTATGCAGAGCGTTCCGAAGCATGGACGCAGATCGGGGATCTTAGCGGCCAGGGCAAAACAACCGCATGGCCGAAAGGGCGCGAGGATGCGGAGAAGGCGGTGGCAATCGCGCCGACGCTGGCCGAGGCGCATGCCGCCCTCGGTTGGGTTCGCTTTTTTGTAGAGTGGAAATTTGCCGAAGGCTTGAGCGAACTAAAGCGCGCCAAGGAACTTTCGCCTGCGAATCCGACGGCGAACGATCTGCTGGCGCGAGTCATCGTTTATCTGGGTAAACCTGATGAGGCTGAGAAGCAGGCTCGGCAGGCGGTGGAATTAGATCCGCTGGCGTTTCCGGCGCAGAACAACCTCGCTCGTGATCTTTGGTTTGAGGGCAAACTCGATGAGGCAGACGCGGTTGCGCGGAAAGCAGCAGAGTTGCACCCGGCCGCCGCTTCCGCTCATCGATTCCAGGTTCTGATCGCAGCCAAACGCGGCGACGGTGAGACGGCGCTACGCGAAGCTCAATTGGAGGCCGACGCAGGCTATCGCCGTTTCGAGCTCGCTATCGCGCAACATGTGCGGGGAGATCGTCAGGCCGCAGACGCGGCTTTAGCCGATCTCATCGCCAATGGGCGGGATCAACTGGCCTATCAAATCGCTCAGGTTTACGCGGTGCGCGGCGACAAAGACAAGGCTTTCCAGTGGTTACAGATTTCGTTCGATACTCACGACACCGGCATGCTGGGTCTTTTGATTGATCCGTTATTGCGCGACCTGCGTTCCGATCCGCGCTACAAGAGTCTGCTTACAAGACTGGGTTTACCCGCCACCCAATGAGCAAAAAAGGTCTTTCTAATTGACCATGTCGATTCGAAATGAAGATTGATAACTTCTTCGTCGAACTCAAACGCCGCAATGTCGTCCGCATGGCGGGCTTGTATCTGGTCGGCGCGTGGCTGCTCGTGCAGGTGGCAGGGACCGTATTACCGATGTTCGGCGCGCCGGAGTGGCTGCCGCGCAGCATCGTGATTTTGCTCGCCATCGGATTTCTTCCGGCACTGATCTTCAGTTGGGCCTTTGAAATGACACCGGCCGGCTTGAAGCGCGATGAGGACGTTAGGCCCGAGGAATCCATCGCCCCGCAAACTGCGCGGCGCATGAATCGCATGATCATCGCCGTGCTCGTGCTCGCGCTCGGTTATTTTTGTTTCGATAAATTCATCCTGACACCGCGGCGCGAGGCGGCGCTCGTCGCGGCGACGGAAAAGTCGATGGCGGCCCGGCCATCGGCAGAATCCAAGTCAGCGGTCAGCGCCAAGTCCGTTGCCGTGCTGGCGTTCGCCAACCTCAGCGACGACAAGGGCAGCGAATATTTTTCCGACGGCATCAGCGAGGAGTTGCTGACTGTGCTGCAAAAAATTCCCGGCCTGCACGTCGCCGCGCGGACCTCGGCGTTTTCCTTCAAAGGCAAGAATGCGACCGCCCAGGAGATCGGGCAGAAACTCGGCGTGGCGCACCTGGTCGAGGGGAGTGTGCGCAAGGCCGGCGACATCGTTCGCATCGCAGCCCGGCTCACTCACGCCGAGACGGGCGAGCAACTCTGGTCGGAAAACTACACGCGTGATTTAAAGGACGTGTTCGCGGTGCAAACCGAGCTCGCCCAAACCATCGTGGGGCAGTTAAGCGGTCAGCTCACGAATGGCGCGGCGGATCCGGCGGCCAAGGCGGCGATTCAAGCGCAGGTGCAGGCGGCGGAAAAAGGCGGGACGAAAAATGTGGAGGCCCACCAGCATTATCTGCAGGGCCGGTTTTATACCAATCGCCATTCGGAAAAAAGCGCGGGCGAGGCCTTGGCCGAGTATCAACGGGCGGTGGAACTCGATCCCTCCTTCGCGCTCGCGTGGGCAGGCCTGGCCCAGACGCATGTGTGGTACTGCAACTTTTCCACCGAAATGGGGCGGGCGGGCTTCGACGCCCATCTGGCCCGCGCGCGAGAGACTGCGGCGCGTGCCCTGGCGCTCGAGCCCAACCTGCCGGAGGCATTGCTCGCCCGCTCGGAGATCGAGCTCAATTTCGATTTTGACTGGAAAGGGGCGGCCGAAACATTGCGGACCGCGCTGACCATGGCTCCCGCGGATCCGGCGCTCCGGATCGCCGCGGGCAACCTTGAGGTAGCTCGCGGGGACATGACTCGGGCCATCGAACTCTATCGCCAGGCCGTCGCGTTGGACCCCGTTAACCCGCGAGCCCGTGGGTTTCTGGCGTTCAACCTGGCGGTGGCGAGGCAGTTCGCCGAAGCGCGGGCGGAATATCCGCGGGTCGTGGAGCTGAATCCGGCGGCGCCCTGGGCCCATGCGGGTCTCGGCCTCTCCTTTCTTATCGAGGGCAAGTTTGAAGAGGCGGCGGTCGCTGCGCAGGACGATGCGGGCGAGTGGGCCCGGCTTCTCATCGTGGCATGCGCCCGCTGGGGCGAGAAACGAATCCCGGAATCAGATTCCGCGCTTGCTCAGTTAACCGAGACCTTCGCCGATACGGCGGCTTACCAGATCGCCGAGGTTCACGCATATCGCGAGGACAAGGATCGGGCCTTCGAGTGGCTCGAGCGCGCGCGCCGGCAGCGCGACTCGGGCCTTGCCGGCATGCGGAGGGATCCGCTCCTCGCGAACCTCCACAGCGACCCGCGCTGGAATGCGTTCTCGCACACGATGGGCCTGGCGGACGACCAAATGAAATGAAGGCGTCGCTGCGCTCTGAATGACGAAATTCGAATGAGCAACACCGAACAACGCAAGCTTGCCGCAATCATGTTCACAGACATGGTCGGTTACAGCGCGCTCTCCCAGCGCGACGACAAGCTTGCGCTGGAATTGTTAGAGGAACACCGCCAGCTGCTCCGCGAAATTTTTCCTCGCTTCAACGGCACCGAGGTCAAAACGATCGGTGACGCTTTTCTAATCGAGTTCCAGAGCGCGCTGGAAGCTGCGCAGTGCGCCATCGAAATTCAGCGCACGCTGGCCAAGCGCAATCACGACGTGACAGTGGATCGCCGCATCGAACTAAAGATCGGTATTCACATTGGTGACGTGGTCCATCGGGGCGGCGACGTGTATGGCGACGGAGTGAACATCGCCTCGCGGATCGAATCGCTGGCGGGCGCGGGCGGGATTTGCGTGTCGATGGACGTTGAGCGGCAGATTCGCAACGCGCTGGAGGCGCGCTTGGAGAAGCTCGCGCCGACCGAATTGAAGAACATTTCTGTGGCGATGGATTTGTTTCGCATCGTGTTGCCGTGGGAGCAGGGGCCGAAGGCAGAACTTAAGAATGCAGAACCGAGTGTGAGCCCCCGCACGTTCCCGGCTTCACGTTTGGCTTGGGTCGGCGCGATTGTTCTAGCTGTCGTCGGAGCCGGTTGGTGGTTCGCTCATCAATCAAGCAAGCAAGCGGCGAGGTCCCCAAGTGTTTCGAGCTCTCGCGCCGCGCCGGCCACCGACCAGAAATCGATCGCGGTTCTGCCGTTCGTGAACATGAGCGCGGATAAAAACGACGAGTATTTGAGTGACGGGATGACCGAGGAATTGATCAATGTGCTGTCGAAGGTGCCGGGATTGCGCGTGCCAGGACGAACATCCTGTTTTGCGTTCAAGGGCAAAAACGAAGAGGACATCTTTCGTAAAGTCGGCGATCAGCTGCACGTGGGCACGGTGTTGGAAGGAAGCGTGCGCAAAGCCGGCGATAAGCTGCGCGTCACCGCTCAGCTGATCAATGTGAGCGACGGTTATCATCTCTGGTCGAAGGATTATGACGGTGACGTAAAGGACATTCTCAACTTTCAGAGCAACGTGGCCGAGCAAGTAGTGCAGGCTCTGCAAGTGAAACTAGGCGGCGAAGGGACGCGCGTTCTGGCGAAGAAACCGACCGAGAATCCGGAAGCACATCGACTCTATTTGCTGGGGCGGTACGAGTTCGCTAAGTACACGCAGACCGGCTGGAATAATGCGATCCGTTATTACGAGCAGGCGCTGCGAATTGATCCTGAATTTGCGCTAGCCTACTGCGGACTGGCTGACAACTACGCTTACATGGGAAGCGTGGTGATGCCGGAGAAGGAAGCCATCGCAAAGGAAAAGGAATTTGCACAAAAGGCGCTGGAGCTCGATCCGGAACTGGCGGAGGCGCACATGTCCTTCGCTTTGGCACTCGTCGCTGCTTATGATTGGCGAAACGGTCTGAAAGAATTCGATCGCGCGCTCGAACTGAATCCGAATCTGGCATTCGCCTATGAATTACAGTCGTGGACTTTGAACGGGCTCGGTCGATTCGACGAGGCGATTGCCAAGACCAAGAAAGCGGTCGAACTCGATCCGCTGAATCCGTTCTTTCAAATGAATTTGAGCTTCTACCAGTATTGGGCACGTCAATACGACGACGCGATCGCGCAAGCCAGAAAGACTCTGGCGATGGATCCGAATTCAGCGATCAGCCACGTTTTGTTAGGCCTCTCTTTCCTTAAAAAAGGCGACACGGCCGGCGCAATCGCGGAATTGCAAAAATCCAAAGCTCCGGATCCCGGTGCGTGGTATCAAGGATTCCTCGGCTACGCTTATGCCATCTCCGGAGAACGCGCGAAAGCCGAGGAGGCCTTGCGCGAACTCGAACAACTGGCGAAACGGCAATACGTCAGTCCAACAGCGTTCGCGACGATCTATCTTGGACTTGGCCAAAAAGAAAAATGTTTGGATTGGCTGGAAAAAGCTTACGAGCAGCAGGACAGCGCTTGTTGGTATCTTAAGATTGACCAGATCTACGACAGCGTTCGCAACGAGCCGCG
>DMCG01000082.1:0-139 GCA_003445855.1 Spartobacteria bacterium
TTGCGATACCATTCGACCTCGGCCAGCTCCGGCATCGCGCAGATTACGCGCGACAGTCAGGCGGGCAATCAACGCGAAAGCCGGCGTTCGATGGATTCGGGGTCTTGCCGAAGATCAAGTATTGCGCCGACCATCAACC
>DMCG01000082.1:455-2668 GCA_003445855.1 Spartobacteria bacterium
AACGGTCTCAAGACGAGGCGACGATAAACGCCGCGATAGACGGGCGCCATCTCCGGATAGTTTGGCAGCCGTTCGAACGCCGCATCGAGCGTACGATAGAAGCGCTCGCCTAAACCAGGCCGGACTTCTTCGAGCCGCACGTAAACTTCGAGTAAGTCTGCCTCCGCGCCGCGGAGCAATTCGACGTGCATCAGCCACGCCGCGCTTCAAAGCGCCGCTTCACATCCTCCCACGTGGATGCCTGTTGCGGATCATTGCGGTAGGCAGCGAAACGCTCGTCGAGTAACTTCAAATGATCCTCGCGGACGGGGAACCCGTTCATTGGTTCACCGCTTAATTTCGCGGCAAGCCGGCTAAAAAGTTCTTCTTGTTGCGCAAGCGGAAGCTGTTCGACAGCAGATTCAATTTCTCCAAGCGTACTCACTCGGCCATTTTAGCTTTGTCCGCTCAGCGTCGCAATCATCTTGTCGATCTTTGCGCACTTGCGCGGCATGCTAAGTTTACTCATGGAGAAGGTGATCATTGTGGGAAGCGGCTGCGCGGGATTGACGGCGGCGATTTACGCGGCCCGGGCGAATCTGAGCCCGCTTGTGCTGGAAGGCCGTCAGCCCGGCGGTCAGCTTTCCACCACGACTTTAGTGGAAAATTATCCAGGCTTCCCCGATGGGGTCGACGGTCCGCAATTGATTATCAATATGCACAAACAGGCGGAGAAATTCGGCGCGCGATTTTCTTACGCGGAAGCAACCGATTTCGAGCCGCGCAACAATCATGTCCGCATCAAAGCCGACGATGAATGGCTGGAGACGCAAGCGCTCATCATTGCGAGCGGCGCTTCGGCGCGCTATCTGGGACTCGAAAGCGAAGAGAAACTCATTGGTCACGGTCTGACTTCGTGCGCAACGTGCGATGGTGCTTTTTACAAAAACGTGCCCGTGTGTGTGGTCGGCGGTGGCGACTCGGCAGCCGAAGAATCGCTTTTTCTGACGCGGTTCGCCTCGAAAGTTTATTTGATTCATCGCCGCGATAAAATGCGCGCGTCAAAAATCATGGCCGACCGCGTTTTGGCGAACAAAAAGATCGAGCCGATCTGGAACACCGTGGTAACGAAATATATCCCCGATGAGAAGGGTGAGATGCGCGCGGTACGTTTGCGCAACGTAAAAACGAATGAGGAGCGCGAGTTGCCGGTGGCGTGCGTGTTCGTGGCGATCGGTCACGATCCGAACACGAAAGCTTACGCCGGGAAACTCGAGACCGATCCGGAGGGTTATTTGATCGCGAAAAATCTGGCCGAAAGCAAACATCCCGGCGTTTTCATCGCGGGCGACGTGGCCGACCGCATTTACAAACAGGCGGTCACGGCCGCTGGAACAGGCTGCGCCGCAGCCATGGATGCAGAGCGTTATCTGAGCGAACTCGAACGCTAATTGCCGACTGCCAAATGCCAAGTGCCGAATCGAAGAAGGCTGTCAGCACCGCTGACCTGAAGGCGGGAACAAAACACTTTGCATTGCGCGTGATGAAACTCGTCGATGCACTTCCTCGGACAATTCAGGGACGCGCAACGGCAAATCAGATTATTCGAAGCGCGACTTCCGTTGCGGCGAATTATCGAGCGGCTTGTCGAGCGCGATCACGTGCAGAGTTCATCGCCAAGATCGGTGTCGTGGAAGAAGAAGCGGACGAAACCGCTTTCTGGTTGGAACTGATTATTGATTCGGGGCTACTTAAAGACGCAAAGATACGTCCACTACTCACGGAGGCAGGTGAACTCGTCGCGATCATGGCGGCATCGCGGAAATCGGCAGTCGCCAATCGGCAGTCGGCAATCCGTTGAAGATTTGCGATCTCACGCAGTTCTACTCGCCGCTGAGCGGTGGCGTGAAGCGCTACGTTCACGAGAAAATCGCGTACATCGACAAGTACGCTCCCAAGAACAAGCATGTCCTGATCGTCCCGGGAGGGCGGACTGAGGTTACGTCGAACGCGAGGTCGCGCGTTTACTCAATCCATTCACCGCTGGTGTCGCGTACATCGCGTTACCGAGCGCTGCTAAATCTGCGCGCGATCGACGAAATTTTGGAGCGCGAGCGGCCGGACATTATCGAGACGAGCGATCCATATCAGATTGCATGGAAAGCGATCAAAGTCGGCCGTTCGTTAAAGATTCCCATTGTTGCGTTCTATCATTCGCATTTTCCCGAAGCCTA
>DMCG01000082.1:3014-3933 GCA_003445855.1 Spartobacteria bacterium
GAGTGGGGCGTGCGCAACGTGCGCGTGGTCAGCCTCGGCGTTAACATCGACATCTTCAATCCGGCGCCAAACGATGCGGCGGCGACGCGCGACTCGTTAGGCGTAAGCGCCGCACAAAAGCTGCTTTTGTATGTGGGGCGATTGGCGAAGGAGAAAAATACGCAGACGTTATTCCAAAGCTTCGAACTCCTGCAGCGACGGCGGCCGCAGGATTTCCATCTGCTCGTCATCGGCGACGGTCCGCAACGCGAACGATTGCGCAAATTGCAGGCGCGACACAAAAATGTCTCCTGGGTTCGATATTGCACCGACTCGGCCGATCTCGCGCGCTATTATCGCGCCGCCGATCTGTTCGTTCATCCGGGCATCCAGGAGACATTTGGATTGGTCGCGCTGGAAAGCCAGGCCTGCGGGACGCCGGTGGCGGGAATTCGCGGCAGTTACATGGACCGGATTATTTTGCACGACCAGGAATCGTGGGCGCGCGAAAACACGCCCGAGGCGCTGGCTGATGCGATCGAAGAATTGAGCGCGAGAAAATTGCAGAAGCTCGGTGGGGGCGCTTCGCGGCTGGCGGAAGAGCTGCACGGCTGGCCGCGCGTGTTCGAGCAACTGTTTTGCATTTACCGCGAGGTTTGCTCAAACTACAAGGGAAACGGCCCCGAATGAGTAACGATAAAGCATTCACGATCCGCAGCTACCGCGGTTCCGATCGCAGCGCGGTGCGGCAACTATGTTGCCAGACCGGATTTCTGGGTGAGCCGATCGACCCGGTCTACGAAGATCGACAATTGTTCGCCGATTTTCTCACGACTTATTACACCGACCACGAACCGGAATCGTCCTTTGTCCTGGAGGTGGGCGGCGAGATTCGCGGTTATTTGCTCGGGTCGCGGCGGCCTTTGCAAAATCAGCTCTA
>DMCG01000181.1 GCA_003445855.1 Spartobacteria bacterium
AATTAAATCCCAAAGGCCAAAATGGAAGATGTCTCCAAACCGCGCGATCTAGAAGATAGAACATTTCTGTTCGCGGAGTCGGTACGCACCTTTGTGAAGCAGTTGCCGAGAACAGTGAGTAACACCGAAGATGTGAAGCAATTGGTGCGTGCATCAGGTTCGGTGGCGGCCAACTGGATCGAAGCGGATGAAGCTTTGAGCAAAAAAGACTTCCTAATGCGGGCAAAGGTTTGCCGTAAGGAAGCGAAAGAAAGCCGTTTGTTCTTGCGACTAATTGATACAGGTCTAAGGAAAGACAATGTCGCCAGTTGTGAGGCATTAGCGGCAGAGGCGCGCGAGCTGACCCTAATTTTCTCCTCAATCATCTCAAAAAGCGGCAGGACATGAGCACGTCTCTTGGATTTGTTGGGAATTGAAACTTTGCCTGGAATTTGGGAATTGGGATTTGGAACTTCTGAAACAGTAAAGATGAAAATCAAGGCACTCGCTTTTGTGGGAATCCCGGTAACGGACATGAAACGCGCGCGTTCGTTTTATGAAGATGTACTCGGCTTAAAAGTTTCCGAAGAAATGATGAGCGGGAAGTGGGTTGAGTACGGACTTGGCAATAATACGCTCGCGATTGCCAGTGTCGGCCCGGAATGGAAGCCATCGGATCAGGGAACGGGCGCGGCGTTTGAAGTGGAGGATTTCGATGACGCGATCAAACGGTTGAAAGATCGACATGTGCGATTTGCGGCCGAACCGTTCGAAACGGCGTGTTGTCACATGGCCGTTGTGCAGGATCCCGACGGCAACAAGTTGATCATCCACAAATTGAAATCGGAAAACGAAAAGGGAATCTGTTCATGATTAAGGAAGTCGCATTTGTCGCGATCGCAGTTTCGGATAAGGAACGCGCGCGAAAATTTTATCAGGAAACGCTCGAGCTGAAGCCGGCCACGACGGCATTGGAAGGCGCGTGGGTCGAGTACGATCTGGGAACGGTGACAATCGGCGTCGGGTGTCACCCGATGTGGCAACCATCGCACGACGGAACTTCGGTCGCGTTTGAAGTCGAGGATTTCGACGGCGTCTACGCGAAGTTGAAAGAGCGTGGCGTCACGTTCGACATCGACAAAACCGAAACGCCGATTTGTTGGATGGCGCAGTTCCGCGATCCCGATGGGAACAAACTGCTCGTTCACAAACGGAAGAAATGAATCTGGAAACCAAGAAGCCAGGAAAATTCAAGCATAGGTTTGTTTATGGATTCCTGGTTTCCTGATTAGTCATGGCTGTATTAGTCGACAAAAGCACGCGGCTCGTTGTGCAGGGAATAACCGGCAGCGCGGGCGGATTTCATGCGCGCCAGTGCATCGAGTACGGCACGAACGTTGTGGCCGGCGTTACGCCCGGCAAAGGCGGACAGCGCTTCGACAATAAAGTGCCGGTGTTCGATACGGTCGAGGAAGCGCGACGAGAAACTGCTTGCAACGTCTCGATGATTTTTGTGCCTGCGCCGGCGGCGGCGGATTCGATTCTCGAAGCTGTCGACGCCGGCGTGGAATTGATCGTGTGCATCACGGAAGGAATTCCGGTGATGGACATGATGCGCGTGAAAGCGCTGATGAAGGGCAAGGCATCGCGGCTCATCGGCCCGAATTGCCCGGGCATCATTACGCCGGGCGCATGCAAGATCGGGATCATGCCTGGCTACATTCATAAAGCAGGCGGCGTTGGCGTGATCTCGCGTTCCGGTACATTGACCTACGAAGCGGTCTGGCAACTGACAACGCGCGGCTACGGGCAATCGACTTGCATTGGAATCGGCGGCGATCCCATCAACGGCATGTCGCATCTCGATGCGGTTAAGCTTTTCAACGAAGATCGACATACTGAAGCAATAATTTTGATCGGCGAGATCGGTGGTTCGGCGGAAGAAGAGGCGGCCGATTGGATCAACAAGAACTGCAAGAAACCGGTCGCAGCATTTATCGCCGGCATGACTGCGCCGCCCGGACGACGGATGGGCCACGCCGGCGCGATTGTATCCGGCGGACGAGGAACGGCCGCGGGAAAAATTGAAGCGTTGAAAGCCGCGGGTATTGCAGTGGCTGAAACTCCGGCGACAATGGCCGATACTTTGATTAAACGGATGGAAGGTTCGAGCAGATGACGACGAAAGGTTTGGAAGGAATCGTCGCGAACAGCACGCGCCTGAGCGACGTCATCGGCGACAAAGGCCAGCTTATTTATTGCGGCTACGACATTAACGAGCTCGCGGGGAAAGTCAGTTATAAGGAAGTCGTTTATCTGCTCTGGCACAACAAGCTGCCGAATCGTCGTGAGCTCGACAAATTCACGCGCGAATTGCGCGGACAACGGACACTGCCGCAGCCGGTGATCGACTTTATCAAAACCGCGCCGCGCGAAGCGTTGCCGATGGACATTATGCGCACGGCCATCTCGATGTTGGGACTCTACGATCCGGACATCGGCAAGGAAGCAACCCCGGAAATAAACCGGCGTCGCGCGGTCTCTATTACTGGGAAGATCGGCGTCATCGCCGCTTATTTTCATCGCGCGCGCAACGGCAAATCGCTTCCACCAGTGCGAGACGATCTCACTGAAGCCGAGCATTTCCTCTACCTCATGTGCGGCGAGCCGCAGTCGAAGGAGGCGAGCGACACGCTCGATGTTGCCTTTGTTTTGCATGCGGACCACGGCATGAATGCGTCGACGTTTAGCGCTCGCGTGACCATCTCGACGCTGACCGATTTTTATTCCGCGATCACGGCCGCGATCGGGACGCTGAAGGGTCCGCTGCACGGCGGCGCAAATGAAGGCGTCATTCACATGCTCGAAGAAATTGGAAGCGAAGACAAGGTGGATGCGTACATCGACAATCAACTTGCGCAGAAAAAGAAAATCATGGGGATCGGGCATCGTGTTTACAAGACGCTCGATCCGCGCGCGCCGCATCTTCGCGCCATGGCGATCAAGTTGAGCGAGAAAATCGGCGAACCGAAATGGATTCGCATGAGCGAGCGAATCGCCGAATTGATGAAGCAGAAAAAGAATCTCAACGCGAATGTCGATTTTTATTCCGCGACTGTTTATCACTCGTTAGGGATTCCGACCGATCTCTTTACGCCCATATTCGCGGTGGCACGGTGCTCCGGCTGGTGCGCGCATGTTCTCGAGCAACTCGAAGACAATCGGCTTTATCGCCCGCTCAGCGAATACATCGGCGAGCCGGTCGGCAAGAAAGTCGTGCCGATCGATGATCGAGTCTGAGTTGCCGGGCGTGCCACGTCGTTCGAACTGACACATTGATGAAGCGCCTCCTTCTCATTGCACTGG
>DMCG01000204.1:0-440 GCA_003445855.1 Spartobacteria bacterium
AGAAGGCCCGATGCCGCCACCACACCGGTCAGCACACGCTTGACCACCTCCACCTCGAGATGCGAATTCAGATAGCCGAGCGAACCGTAGGCAAAAACAAGCCCTACATACAGCCCCACCAACGAACCGCTCCGTCGAAAAACAAAGCGCATGAAGCCGCCGATGGATTTGTCCTTTTCCACACGGCTGCGATTGTAAATCCAGACGAGCGAGAGGTACTGCACATCGTGAAAAACCTCGAACAACGCGATCCCAGCCAGAATGTTGGTGACGACGTTGTTGCAATACCACCAAAACGAAATGCTTGTGACCAGCAGCGCCAGCTTGACCGGATTCGGGCGCTTCCCTTCCACCCACATCCGGGAGAAATTGAACAGAAACAAAACTGAGACCGCGATGGCGCCAACTAGCATTACTTGCTGTGCGTTGTGCAGGAGCCA
>DMCG01000204.1:733-14793 GCA_003445855.1 Spartobacteria bacterium
AGCGTGTCAGCCATGCGTTGCGAGGAAAGAAGCACCGCCGTCGCAAACCAGATTGCGCAGGCGGCGAAATCGAGCCGGCGCGTAAGCGCGGCAAATGAGCCCGTCTTCGCGTCATAGATTCGACAGAAGCCGTAAGTCTGCATCATCCCATGCCACACACCCCAGAAGAAAACGACGAGAACGATCCCTTTCAGGTCCCACCAGGAAAAAGCGCCGCAGACACCGAGTAAAAAAATCGGCGCAAAAATGAAGCGCCAACGAAATCGTCCGAATAGAGCGCGATCGCCGTAGGCGCGGATCATTCCGGGGAGATGGTGACCCATTGCGCCAAATGCGGCCACGAAAAGGTAAATGTCTTGCGCGCTCCAGCGCGCCTGCGCCAGCACGAACATCGGCACGAGAAAAAGCGGCGTCCCGACGTAAAGAATCAGGTCGCGCCAACTGTTGAGAATCCACAGAGTCTTTTTCGGCAGCGCCGCGCCGGGCGCAGCTGGAACAGTTTGCGGCCGTGAAAATGCGGTGACGTGCTGCATGGGTTTGAGGAGTAAGTTTTCCTTAACTCGGCACGAAAATCAACGCTTCTCTACGAAGGTAGCCTCGTTGTTTCAGTCGCCCAACTCGGGAATGCTGCGCGATGGCATAAACGCTGCTTATAGAAACCATAATCTCTATGGCCTTCATAAGCATTCGCCCGTATCCTGCCAAAAGACTCTTAATCCTGCTCGTCGGATTACTTTGTCTTTTTTCCATCTCTTCATTCGCCCAATCGATTTACCTGAATGTCAGTTCTACTCCGTATGACAAGCAAATGACGAGAATATGCCCGGTTCTCTTTTGCAAGATTGGTGCCGCCAAACAAAATGTGTCTCTAGCTCTGGTAAATCATTGGATGGAGGATCTTCGCGCGATTCCGTACGGTTTCAGCTCCCGAATGGAAAACTCCGGCGGAGGTGGAATCAGGTGCGGTAGCCGATTGTAAAGGCAAAGCAGTCGCACTTTACCAGAGAATGCAATTGTACGGTGCGGAGCGTGTCCGGCTTGTTATCGGAAAGCGCACCTCTATGAGTCGCAGGACCCACGCTTGGCTCGAATGGAACATTGATTCCGGGACTTATGTTCTGGATCCCACCATCAACTGGGTCGCTTGTCGTGCCGATAAACTCGGCACTGGTTCGACCGTGCAGCGAATGCGGTCGCTAATTTTAAGCGACTCTGGTGCCCCTGCCCACTGACCCCCTTGGGCAGGCGGGGCATTAATTACAATTTTCCCGGCGAATCTTGGGAGGCTAATGGCCAGCATGCCATCTGCTCCATTCAATCGAAGGTGTAACCAAATCGCTCGATTTCAGAAGCGAATCGCCGCCTTACCAACTCCCGCAGCTCATCATCATAATATTTCGAATAGTGCTCGCGGCTCGACCGGTTGTAGTTCGGCAACGGCGCCCAGGGGATGCCGAGTTCCGCACAAACGGAGCGAAAGTCCGTCGCCAAAGCTTCAAATCGCATCACGCGGTCAACGTTGCTGAACGGGTCGGCATCATCTTTTTCCAGCCGGAGATGATCCGCGACCGATAATGTATTCGAGAGCAGTTTTTTAAACAACTTCCGGTCCCACTGCGCCCTCTCGCGGCTGGGGGAGAAGTAAAGCGAGATCATTCGGTCCCACGGGTTCCGCACGCAGGTGAACTTGTAGAGGCTGCGGAACTGCGCTTCCCCGAGGGCCGCGCGGTAATCCGCCAGGGTTGAGTGCTTCTTGATTTCGTAATTTGGGTTGCGCACGCCAAAACGCTCGATCCCGTCCTGGTGCGCACGAGCGCTCACGATTTCATCCTCGGAATAGCGCCGGAGGATACTCTGAATTGAATTACCGGCCGTTTTGTGTATGTGAACGAACAGGAAGCGTTTCTGAAACGAGATCATCGGAAAGGATCCCTAGGTCATCAGGACGATGAGTCCGCTCCAACGCCTTTGCATCAACTCGGTTTGCCGGTTCGGCAGAGCCCGGCTGGGGAGGACATTCTGTCCAGGGTCACGCCTGGCAATGCAACGGTCCATTTTTCGGTTGCGCCACTTCCCGCCGGCATCTAACCATCGTCCCATACGGTTAGGGCGATGATCATTTCGCACGAACATAAATTCATCTTCATCAAGACGGCAAAAACTGCGGGCACAAGCATTGAGGTCTTCCTCTCCCAGCAGTGCGGACCCAGCGACATTGTAACGCCGATCGCTCCTCCGGTCGAGGGGCATCAGCCGAGCAATCACGAACAATTCGTCAATCCGATCTCCGAGCTGCTCCGGCGGCCGGAGGGGCTGCGCCATGCCCTGCGGCATGCTTTCAAGAGAAGCAAAAAATTCTACAATCATATGCCGGCATGGCTCGTTCAGAAGCGTGTTCCAGCGCGGACCTGGGACGAGTACTTTAAGTTCTGCGTGGAAAGGAATCCGTGGGACAAGGTGTTGTCCCATTATTATATGACAGCCGCCCGGGCAGGCGGGTCGCTCTCGCTCGATCAGTATCTCGCAAGAGGCAGGTTTCCAATTAACTATTTCCGGTATACGGATCCCTCCGGCGCGAGAATTATCATTGACCGGGTTGTGCGCTATGAGAACCTGATGAGGGATCTTGCGGAGGTGTTCGCCCAGGTCAACGTTCGTTTCGAAGGTAACCTCGGCGTGAGAGCGAAGTCGGAGTACCGCACTAATTACACACCGTATCAGGAGGTCTTCAACGAGGACCAGCGGAGAATCGTCGAACAGGCCTTTGCCAGAGAGATCGAACTTCACGGCTACCGTTTTTGAACGGCAATAGAAAAACGAAACAGCAAACCGAGTGATCTCGCACAAGTATAAATGCATTTTTGTCGAGGTGCCCAAGACCGGCTCTACCAGCGTGAGGGCAATTCTGGGCAAGCCGCTGAGACCTCACCTGAATTTATGGGAGAACAAAAGGTTGATGGAAAGTTATTGGACGCAACGAGGCGGAAGAAAGAATCGCATCCTGGAGTGTCTCTACCTCACGCTCCCCAAGCAACGCAGGATCGAAATCGGACAAAGGCAATTCGCAACTTACTTTAAGTTCGGGTTTGTTCGTAATCCGTGGGACCGCGTCGTCTCTCTTTATGAACGCACCGAAGCCCAGCAGATGCGAAACGAAATGACGTTTGATCAATTTGTTGATTGGATCCAATACAGCAGCAGCACGTGTGTTCATTCGTCGCCACACCGATATCAACTCGACTGGTTCGTAGATTCCAATGGGAAAGTTCTGGCCGATTTTATCGGAAAATTCGAACGGCTCGAAGAGGATTGGGCCTTCGTCGCGCAGAAGCTCGGCATCAATGAGACGTTACCCCATAGAAGAGCCAACTTAAGGAAGCGGCACTATACGGAGTATTACACCGCCAGCACGCGAGAGGTCGTCGCAAAGAAGTTTAAAGTGGATGTCGAGTATTTCGGCTATGAGTTTGCCGGATAGGAGCCGACCACGTTTCCGCGTGACATGAAGGCAATAGTCCTAACATGTGATAGCTACCGAGCTCTTACTGAACATATGATCCTGCAGTATGAGCGGCTCTGGCCGGATCATCCGTTTGTGTTCAGAATTCCTTATCAGAGTCTCCGCGGCCCCGATTCGGACCGAATAAGATATGTCGCGGCGCCTGGAGGGACAGCTGCCGACATCGCGCCGTCGGTTCTGCGGTTACTCGATGACGTCGATGACGAAGAGATGATCTACTGGTGCGCGGACGACAAATATCCTATTCAGCTTGTGACCGATAAGATCGCAGCCCTGATGTTGTATGTTCGTCAGTCATCCGAGATCAGCGGTCTCATGTTCTGTAGATGCAGGGTGACGTTAGAACGTCCTGACCTTGCACTGTACCCGCGTGAATGGCCTACTCCTTCTGGCGATATTCTTCTTGAGCGCAGAGCCTGGTACCAAATATGGATTCATCAGTTCCTTAAAGCGAAAGTGCTGCGTTATTTCTTCTCGAGTATGCCTGACTCGGTCCCAAGCGCGAAGGCGATGGACACTCTGAAAAACGATATCATTAAACTCGCCGACCATCGCTTGTTCGTGACGAAGGAAAACTTTGCTGTATTCGGGGAAAGCACACAGAACGGTCGCATGACTCGCAACTGCTACGACAGTATTCGAAACGCAGGTATTGAGCTGCCGCAGAAGTATCGGCGCCCCAGCCGAAAACGTGTGACGATGGGAAAGTTATAGGCCCTCGCCTCGGCACCGCGCCGAAGGAAAAGCATCCAGTCAATCCGGAGTGGGCGGGCGGCGCAATCGCCGTTGTTCCAAATCGCGGCGCGGCGAGAGCCTATATCATGTCAAATCTTGAGTGTGTCGTGGACGGCTTCCTGCCAGCGGTGAATCTCACCGGTACAGCGTGAAATAACCGCAGCACATTGCCCGGCGGAATAAAGATTACGCGTTTCTAGTGGATCGTCGTTCAAGTTGTATAATTCGTTCAAATCCTTGTCCCGAAGACACAGCTTCCAGCCATCAGGGAAAATGACAGTCCGAGTAGACTCTTCCACCGCTCGCTTGATCAGGCGGCGCGGAGCGAGTGATGTTCCTTTTTTTACCTTCGTCCGGTTTGGCGCCCACTCGATGAAAACAGTCTCCGGGGGCTCCGCTTCTCCACGAACCAAAGGCAGTCGGCTCTTGCCTGCACACTGACTTGGCTTGGGCTGACCAAGCAGATCAATTAGCGTCGGCACGAAGTCGATGTGACTAACTGCCTGCGGGATTATTCTGGAGCGTCGCTGGCCAGGCAACCGGATCAAGTACGGCACGCGCACGGCTTCTTCGAACATCACTTCCTTTGCGAACAAATGATGGGCGCCCATCATATCGCCGTGGTCGCTTGTATGCACGATAACGGTGTCGTCGGTTAAACCGACCCGCTCGAGACAAGAAAGGATCGAACCGATGCTCCGGTCGACCAATGTGACGAGGCCGAGATATCTCTGTTTGATGCTTTTATATTCGTCCGGAGTGATTCCAAAGAAGTAAAGGTCGGGACGCCGTGTTCGATCGAGGGCCGCTTCGGCTTGCTGCCATTCCCGCATCAGACGGTAACGCAGAGGGATGTTGTCGCTTGGAGGAGCAGTGGCTGTAAAGTCGAGTTCCACCTCGCTTAACGTGTGTTCATGGTTGAATGGACCGTTGTACGGCGAGTGAGGCTCCGCAAAGGCGACGAACATGATAAACGGATCGCGACGGTGTTTCTCGATGAACTCACACGCGTGTTTCTCAAGAAATCGTGGCTTCGAGAGTTCAAGCGCCAGCTCGCTCAACGCGAGCGTTGAAAACGAGCCATCCGGCTTGTCGCTCGTCAGCCCCGTCTCAATCAGGAATCTGCTGTAATCACTAATATCTTCCGTCGAAATCCACGTTTGAAATCCTCTTTGTGGGATCGCTTCATCGCCGAGGTGCCACTTACCGAGATATGCAGTGCGGTAGTCGCTCTTCTCGAGCAACTGAGGCAGTGCACGAAACCGCGGACTCAGCGGAACGCTGTTCCTCGTGATGCCAGTGACATGCGGCCACATTCCGGTCATGAGAGATGAGCGTGAAGGAGAGCACACCGGGTGTGTCACATAAGCGCGCTCGAAAATCACGGACTCCGAAGCGAGTTTGCCTAGATTAGGCGAATGCACTCTGCCGCTTCCATAGCACGCGATTGTGTCCGCCCTCTGCTGGTCCGGCAGAAAGACGATTAAGTTTGGGCTGCGCGGCAGCTTAGCTGGTGGTGAGGCCATAGTAGACTGAGCGGTGGGCGTCGCTGATCCGTGAAAGGCGGCGCAAGTGAAGATTGGCAAGTAAAATGCCGTTTTCTGCGAATCTGCGAACAGTCAATAAATGAATGGGCCCATGCAATAAATCAACCTCATAAAATATCCGTCTTGAAGCTTCAGGGCTGAGTCGTCGGCGTGCTAAGTGTGGTGAAGAACCCAATTTTTTTGCTCGGCCTTTGGAATGCGAATGGTGGTTCGGCGCTGTTTCTCCTCAAACGGGTTGGTCGGTAACCATGATCAACTAGCGTTCGAGCCGCGGCTGGGTTTTTATCCAATCCAGCGAACTAACTTCGGCTCGTTAAAATCGAGCAGGCTTTGCTTCGAGGTAGGGTGGCGGACAAATCGACGTTTTAAGGCGGATAAAAGATTTGAACGCATTGGAAAAAGACGCAACGAAGTTGGCATAGCGGTTGCTTATATGAGCCATACTTACTATGGTTTTCATAAGCATCCGGCCTTACGCCGCCAAAAAGATCTTGGTTCTCGTCGTTGGATTGATTTGTCTCTTTTCCATTTCTTGTTTCGCGGAATCTCTTTACCTGAGTGTCAGCTCTACTCCTTACGACAAGCAAATGACGAGAATAAATCCTGTTCTCTTTTGCAAGAGTGGTCCCGGTAAACAAAACGCTTCTTTGGCTATTGTAAACCACTGGATCGAGGATCTTCGGGCGATTCCTTACGGTTTTAGTCCTGAATGGAAAACGCCGGCAGAGGTGGAATCAGGTGCGGTAGCCGATTGTAAAGGCAAAGCAGTCGCACTTTACCAGAGAATGCAATTGCACGGTGCCGATAATATTCGCCTTGTTATCGGCAGACGCACGTCTCTCAGCCGCAGGACGCACGCCTGGATCGAGTGGAATACTGACACCGGGACTTACGTTCTTGATCCCACGATCAACTGGACGGCCTGTCGCGCAGATAAACTCGGCAACCGTGCTTACATTCCGCTTTACGCTTACGCCGGGAATCGAAAGTATCGCGCAGCCGCTGCGGCACTCTACGCAAAAAATTAGTTTCCAGGTCCGCCGGAATGCGGCGAATTGATTATTGCTTCCAATTATTGCTGGGAAATTGGAACGCCGTTGGAAGATCGAGATCGCGGCCGGAAGTTTAGTCTTGATCTTGTAATAGTTTGAGTTTCTTTCTGCTCGGCTTGAGTTGAAAGTTTGCATTTTTGATTTGGTGATGAATCAAATGCTGAGGAAAACCGGGCGAGCGGAGCGAGATTGCGCGGAGCCGTGTCGGACGACAAGGTGAAATGAGTGAAAAAACTCGGCGTCCATAAACATTTCTGTTGCCAAAGGCAAACGGGGTCGCTATTATCGTTTTTGTAGCTATGGAAATTATATGATTCTATCTTCTCGCAGCAAAATCTGCCCTCTCACATGCTGGCTTTTTCTTGGTTCCATCTCTGGATTGGTTGGAGCTGAATTAGTCCTCGAAAAAGTTCCACCGATTACGGTGGAACAAGTGCCGGCTTACCCGGAAAATCTGGCTCGATATTATTTTGGAGCGCAGGTTGAGGCGGCGCCTCAAAGCAATCCAATCGCCAATTTGCAACTTAGTTCCAAATCGGAGGACACAAACACCGCAGAGGCTGCTTTATTGTGTGATGATCCGACAGTTGGGTACGCGTTGCCAAAAGGCAGTACCACTCTGCTTGTTTCATTTCCAAAAATTGAAAATCTCGACAGTATTTCCTTTCTTAACCAAGGCGCCAAAGGCGATGTAAATATCGCGATCTCCAACGCGAAACTGCCTCCGGATAGTCCCCAGTGGCGCAATGTTTCGCAGCAGGCGCTGACGTCCGATGCGGTCAAGGCGAAGATCGGTCCTGCCGAAGCGAAATATGTCAGGTTGGCTTTTAACGTTGCGGATCCCGGTCGCATTGCGGGGCTGGGCATATATTCTACGCCGACAGTGTCAGCCTTTACGATGCCCCGCGCGCGCAAACTTAGCGTTGACGAAAAATCAGAAACCTTTGCCTTGATTAATTATAGCCTCACTGACCTCCACGCGAAGTCGCGCGCCGCGTACGTCAGTTCCGGAGACGATCTTAGGCAAGCGAATAACATGATCGATGACCAGCCGGCCACAGACTACAGCTTCGCTTCGAGCGATGCCACGCCGGCCGCTATTATTGATCTCGGTAAGGTCACGACGCTGCGACGGATTTCCACCCTTTATTCACCGCGACATGTCAGCGTAGATTTCTTTATCTTGCAATCATTGCCGGGTGCGGGGCAGGGAAACAAAGCACCCGCAAGTTCGCCAAAGACCCTCCGTCTCGATGATAGCGCGCTCGCCAAGCTGACGCCGGTTGGTTCCATAATGGATGAGGGCAGCGGTCGCGCCGCGATTAATTTCCCGGAAATGAGTGGTCGTTACATAATGGTTAAATGGACTCCCGCCACGCAGCAAGACACCGCTTTTTCGGTCGCGGAGATTTCTGCTTTTGGCGGAAACAAAACCGCGAGCTTGATCGCCTCGAACACCTCCAGCGCAAGTCGCGAAGAAGTCGCTTCTGATGGGAGAACCGTTCGGGAGGGGAAAGATTTCGGAGAAGCCAAAGACGCCAAAGAGATTCCTTCGGAGGCACCTCCAGCCGAAGGCCCTCCGGTTACCCTTCCTCAACCGCCCCCCTTCACGTTTGTCCCGGAAGTCAGCCCGTAATAACGGCTTTAAAGCACAAGCCCGTCGATCGGAAAGCACGCCGATCGATGGGCTTTTTTTTACGGCGTAAGCAGTTGCTAAAGCTCATCCCGAACAATTTCGAAAATAGTCGTGCTCTCTATCGAACCTTGCAAAATTTCGGTTCCGGGACCAGTTCCGAACGCAATAACATCGTCGACGGTACCGAGCGCCATTTTTGCATAAAATGCGGCGGGCTCCAGACGTTCCGGTTCGCGGGGCTGGGTGGTGCCTTCAAGTTTGCCCGGCAATTTCGCCGCGCCGTAAGAGTGGCTGCCATTTTGACCCGTCGCCCACGTAATCCAGGGCTCTCCGGCTGAATTAAGGCCGAGCAATGCGATTCCACTGTCAGTGCGAAACGGAAAGCCGTTCAAGCTCAACCCACCAATCGCGACATCGCCACAAACAATGATTGTCGATCTTTGACCGGCATACCGTTGTGCAATTGCGACCGCGCGGTCTAGTTCCGCTGTTTCATCCAACGTTCTTTCTCCGTTGTTGTCCTGGGCAGCTTTGCGCATTAGCCCGGCATCGACCACCAGCAAATACCCGCCCGCATTATATTGAAGCAGTTCAATCGCACGACGCACCATGTCGCCAAGACTGGGTTGTTCGCTCCGCTCTTCAAATTGGTTCGAAAACGCCAGTTCCGCATTACTAAAAGCACCGAATAGACGTGGCCGGCGGGACGCGGGAATTGCTTCCAGTTCGGCTCGGGTGCGAACGATATCGAAACCATTACGGCGCAGCTCGAGCAGAAGATCGCGGCCATCCTGTCTTTCTCCGCCCTTGGCATCCGGAAGAAAAAGCTTGATGCCGCCGCCCATAGCAACGTCCATTTTTCCGCTTTCGACGAATTCACGTGCGATGCGTTCGAGGTCGTTTGGATCGGCTGGGTGCGAGTAAAACGCCGCACTCGTAGGATCAGTTAATTTTGCGTTCGTTACAAGACCGGTAGCGCGACCGTGCTCACGGGCCAACTCCACAATGCTCGTGAGTGGTTGCCCATTCTCATCGACGGAGATCGCTCGATTATTCACTTTCGTTCCGGTCGCCATTGCAGTTGCCGCGGCAGCCTGGTCGGGAGCGGCAAAATCCTTCGAGTGATTCCTTACCAGAGCGACGTGATTCATCGACTCGAAGGCCAGAGGCCGATCTGCGCCGCCGATGTAAACGCGCGTCATGGCCAGCCGGCCGGGTGCGAGTCCCTCTCCAATAAACAAAATTATTCCGAAAGGCTTTTGTACGACCCAGTGCTTGAAATAAACGACGCCTAGACCGGCAAAGACGAAGAGGCAGACAAGCGCCAGCAATCGGTTGCGCCACTTCACGAGGGCGATGTAGAGGGGCCGCCCTTGCCTTGTCAACGAAAGAACGGCTTGTCGATCTTGAGAATCGTCGGCAGAGTGCGCCGTTATGGTGTGCCCGGTCATGCTCATCGTTCGCGACGGTTGGGGGATCAATCCCGGCGGGAAAGAAAAGCGCGAGGAAAATGGGGACGCGACGCTTCTCGCCAGGACGCCGTTCCACGACAAGCTTTATCGCGATTACCCAGCCAGTACGTTAAGCGCCAGCGGGGCCGATGTCGGTTTACCACAAGGACAAATGGGCAACTCGGAAGTAGGCCATCTCAATCTGGGCGCCGGTCGAATTGTTTATCAGGACCTGACTCGCATCAACAAGGCGATCGCGGACGGTGAGCTCGCACACAATCGCGTCGCGCAGGAAGCGTTCGCGGCGGCGCGGGACCATCGGCTTCATCTTCTCGGGCTCATCTCGGACGGCGGCGTGCACAGCGCTTACGCGCACCTGCTTGCACTCGCCAATGCCGCAGAGGAAGCCGGCGTTAAAGAAATCTTCGTTCATGCTTTCACCGACGGGCGCGATGCATCACCCACCGGCGGCGCGGAGTATCTAAAAATTTGCGCTGAGGAATTGAAAAAGAGCGGCGCGCGAATTGTCACGGTTGTCGGGCGTTATTTTGCGATGGATCGCGATCGTCGCTGGGACCGAACAAAAAAAGCCTGGGACGCAATCGTTCTTGGCCGGGGCGAAATTTGCAAATCGTCGCCGTCTGAAGCGTTGGATCGACAATACAAGCTCGGCAAGACCGATGAGTTTATGCCGCCGCTCGTCTTTGCCCACGCGAATGAACAGCGAGTCCGTGATCGCGACACCGTCTTGTTTTTCAACTTTCGCGCGGATCGCGCGCGGCAATTGTCGCAAGCTTTTCTTCTCGAGAAATTCGACGGTTTCGAGCGCGAATCCTGGCCGCGCGTTCACTTTGTCAGCCTTACGCAATACGATGTCCGCTATCACTCGCCGTTTATTTTCCCGCCGGAAAAACTCGCGCACATTTTGGGCGAGATCGTGAGCGCGGCGGGCAAATCCCAGCTGCGCATTGCCGAAACGGAAAAGTATCCGCACGTGACTTATTTTTTTAACGGCGGAATCGAGCGCGCCTTTGCCGGAGAAGACCGGAAGATTGTGCCTTCGCCAAAAGTCGCGACCTACGATTTGCAGCCCGAGATGAGCGCGCGGCCTGTCACCGACGAAGTAATCGCACGCCTGGCCAATTATGATTTGATCGTCCTGAATCTCGCGAATCCCGACATGGTCGGGCATACCGGTATTCTCGAAGCGGGAATCAAGGCGGTGGAGACGGTCGATGAATGCATGGGCAAAATCATACCGAAGCTTCTCGAGCTTGGCGGCAAATGCATTGTCACCGCCGATCACGGGAACTGCGAACAAATGCGCAATCCGGACGGCTCGCCCAACACCGCGCACACGACTAATCTCGTGCATTTCATTTATGTCGCTAAAGACGCCGCCCAATTTTGTTGCGAAGATGGAATTCTCGCCGATGTCGCGCCGACACTTTTGTTTCTTCTCGGCATGAAACAACCGGCGGAAATGACGGGACGAAATCTGCTTGTCCCAGTTTCGGAGAAAACCAGGAACGGCTAACAAGATCGACAACGAGCGGAGATCACGTTCTCGAACGTGATTTCCAATTGCCGGTTCAACGCTCGCGTTCCAGCAGCGGCAATTCGCTGCAAGAACCAGAGGCGATTATCGGGCGCGCTTTCCTGCCAGGCGGGCTTGCGCATGAGCACGAGCTCGCCATCTGATTGCACGAGGACACCCCAGCCAACCGGCACCTCCGAGGCGTGGGACAACTCGTTAGGCAAAACAAGGAAGAACAAATTTGCGCAACGATAGCGCATCAGAGTCTCGAATTTCGTGCAATCAAACAGGCGATTTTGTAACGCGGTTAGTTCGCGCAAAACTCGGCCGTAGCCGCGATGTTTGATTGCGGCGAAATCATGCGATTCAAATTCGCTGAATAACGAATCGGCGATTCGAAGGTTCGGATAATGTATTCGCAAATGTTTTTCGAGAATTTGCCGGCGCCGTTGCACGTTCTCAAGGCGTTGGCGTGTTACGGTTGTGCGGCAATTGTCTCGTCGAAGATCGACCAGCGCCTGTTTGCACTCAAATACTGCTGTCGATCCGAGTCCGTTCGAACGGGGCCGATAAGCCGCTACATCGGCCCGATAGCGGCATTGCGGCAAACTGACTTCGAGAGCGCACGCGGAATAATCGTGTGCCTGTGCCCAAAGAAGTGCGAGACGTTTTAAGCGCGCATGCGCGACGGTTTCGCCGCGGCGGTTGTTTACTCCCGCACCCATTCGGCGAGTTCGCGCGCCCAGTAGGTGACAATGATGTCGGCGCCAGCGCGCTTGAGTGAGGTCATGATTTCGAGAACGGCCGCGCGCTCATCGAGAAAACCTTTTTCGGCAGCGGCTTTGACCATGGCGTATTCGCCGCTCACGTGATAAACCGCGGTCGGCTTGGCGAACCGCTCGCGCACCCGCCACAAGATGTCGATGTACGGAAGCGCCGGTTTGATCATCAAAATGTCCGCTCCTTCCTCCACATCGAGCGCGACCTCGCGCAATGCTTCCTCCGCGTTGGCGCAATCCATTTGATAAGAACGGCGATCGCCAAACCGTGGCGGACTTTCCGCAGCTTCGCGGAACGGACCGTAAAAGACCGAGGCAAACTTGGCCGCATAACTCATGATGCCGGTTTGATCGAACCCGTTTGCGTCGAATGCTTCGCGGATTGCACCGATGCGGCCATCCATCATATCGCTGGGCGCTACCATGTCGGCGCCGGCGTGTGCGTGGGAGAGCGCGGTTTTGACCAAAAGATCGACCGTCTCATCGTTGAGCACGTGGAAATGATCGCCATCGATCCGTGCGACGCCGCAATGACCGTGGCTCATGTATTGGCACAGACAAACGTCAGTGATCGCGACCACTTCCGGACATTTTGATTTGATGGCGCGGAGCGCTTTTTGGACGACGCCGTTTTCGGCATAAGCGCCGCTTGCCTGTTCATCTTTTTCCTGAGGAACTCCGAAAAGAATGATGGCTTGCAGTCCGAGATCCTGCGCGCGCCGCGCTTGATCGACAATTTCATCCGGCGAAAATTGAAACACGCCCGGCATGCTCTCGATCGGCCGGCGTTTTTCTATTTTTTCGCTGACGAAAAGCGGCAGAACAAAATCGCGCGCGCTTAGGTTCGTCTCACGGACAAGATTGCGCAGCGCTGGCGAACTTCGTAACCGGCGTGGTCGATGGACCAATTTTCTCACGGAGCGAGGCTACGCGTTTGGCAATAGCGTCGCAAGCTTGACGGCGTGTCAGGTTCGCGGTAGCGGCTGCTTGGCTCGCCCGCTGTGCAATGAATCGCGCGACAAATTATTTGCTGATCGACATCAGTAATTCATTTACCAAGCTTGCGTTCGCTTCACGAACGCGCCTCGGGCGGTCAACTCGGATCGAGACGGATAACCTTACCAGCGCGTTTGTTCGTCGATTCTTGAAGCGGCGCAAGATCGACCTGTTGGTTGTCGCCTCAGTTGTGCCGCAGAAAAATCGCGAAGTTCGAAAGGCGACGGGGCGCAACAAAGTGCTGTGGTTGAATCCGCGGCTGAAACTCGGCGTCGGAATCGATTACCCGGCGCCGCAAACCATTGGCGCTGATCGACTGGCCAATGCCGCAGCGGTCGCGGCGCTTTACGGTTGTCCTGCGATCGTGGTGGATTTTGGAACGGCGGTGACGTTCGATATTGTTTCGGAACGGAAAAATTACGTCGGCGGCGTGATCGCACCGGGACTCGAAGCGATGACAAATTTTCTTTACCAGCGTACCGCGCTGCTGCCGAAACTCTCTTTAAAAGAACCGCGCAGCGCGATCGGAAGATCGACAATTGAAGCGATGAGGGCAGGGACGATTTTTGGTTATCGCGGTTTGGTGCGCGAAATTATCACTCGAATTAAAGCAGAACGATTTCCGCGCCGGAAAGTTCACATCGTATCCACGGGCGGCTACGCTCGGTTGATCGCGGCGAACCTGGGCGAAACCGTCACGGTCCATCCTAATCTAACTCTGGAGGGGTTGCGCCTTGTCGCGAATCTCAATTCGTAATCACGCCCGGGAAGGGGTTGGCTTTCAGGCACAATTCATGCTAAATACGT
>DMCG01000204.1:15023-17729 GCA_003445855.1 Spartobacteria bacterium
TTCATGCTAAATACGTGGATCTGGGGTTGCGCAGTTGGCGGGCGAATTTTAGGCTTGTCATCGGTTGCGCTCAAAGTTGTAATGCTACCGGCATGAAGATTCGCAAAATCGCGGCGGTCACCGTTTTGGTGCTCAGTTCCTTCGCCGCCACGAATGTCGCACCGTCAAAAACGGAACTGGAGGCAATGTATAGCAAAGCATTCCGAGATTTCGACGCGAATAATTTTCCCGAGGCATTGAAAGAGCTCGACGAAATAGACATTCGCCAACCGGATTTGGCCGAATCGCAAAATCTGCGCGGCGTTATCCTGATGCGGCAGGGCATCTATGACAAAGCGGAAGCGGCATTGCACGAAGCCGTGCGGATCGATCCCAAGTTTTGGAACGCGCGCTTTAACCTCGCTGAGGTTCCGTTTCAGAAAAAAGATTGGGCGGAAGCGCGTAATCGTTTTCAGCAACTTCTCTCGAGCAACGTGTCCGATCTGGAGGGGGAAGCGACGCAACTTATTCAATATAAGGTTCTGCTGACGTATTTGCTGGAGGGAAAAGAGAACATGGTCGATTCGATTCTGGCCAAATTCGAGCTTTCGCCCGATACGCCGGCTGTGCATTACGCGAACGCCGCCATTGCGCTTCAGCACAAAAATACAAAGGAAGCGAAAGATTGGATGGGTGCGGCGGAGAAGAACTTTTCTCCGCAATTGAACAAGCTTTTTGCCGAATCGTTGTACGAAGTGGGCTGGCTGGAAAAGCCGGCTGGCCAAGCACGCGCGTCGTTACCGTTAACGACTGGAGCCGAGCGCGCCGCAAAGACCAAAGCCTTCGCGCGGTCAAGATTCGAACAGGCTCAACAAGCTCTGCAACAACGTGACTTCGCGACAGCCCAAAAATTTATCGACGAGGCCGATGCATCCAATCCGAATCAAGCGCCGATCCTCAATTTGCGCGGTGAGATTTTGATGGAGCAGAAGGAATTCGACGAAGCAGAAGCAGCGTTTAAAAAGGCGTCCAAGGTCGATCCGAAATTTCGCGAAGCGCAATATAATCTCGCGCAAATCCCATTTAAGGAAAAAGCTTATGCTAAGGCGCGCGAGCGTTTCGAGACGCTTTTTCAGCAGACGCCAGGAGGCGACAAGAATCAGGCCGCGCAGATTATCAAGTTCAAGATCTACATGACCCTTTTGCTCGAAGACAAAGAGAGCCGCGCGCAAAAGATGATGGAGCAATTTCAGTTTACAGGAGATACGCCGGCGCTTTACTACGCCCAGGCGGCCTGGGAGTTTAAGCACAACAACCCAAACAAAGCGACCGACTGGATCGCGTCGGCGAAGAAGATTTATTCGCCCACTTTGAACAACCTTTTCGCGGACGCCTTTTATGATCTCGGCTGGGTGCAAAGTCCGGCGATCGTCGCTTCTGTGGCTCCGGCGACTGAAGCCGCCGCTGTAATGTCGGCGCAAACTGAGTCTTTCCCGGCGATCGAGCCCAGTCCTATTCCAGGCACTGCTGTCGCCGCAAACAAAGCACCGAAGGAACCGAGGACCAAGTCTGTGCCCCCTTCTCCACCGGCCGCACGTCCAGCGGTCGCTGGCATGGAGGCGACTACTTCGCGAGCGGCCGAATCTACTACCGCAATTATGCAAGCGCCTGTCGTTGCCTCAAACGAATCCATGGCGGCGGGAACCCCGGCCAAGCCGGAGGAGGTTCCTGCTGCTCCAGTTGCCGCGCTTTCGCCTACGGTGGAAACGCCGGTCGCGGCAACAGCACCGGCCAAGTCTGCGGTCACATCGGCTGCTTCTGTTGGCCAGGGCGGAAAGACCGCGATCGCGCCATCGAATCCTTCGCTTCAAGCACCCGCGGCGCCTATCGCTGTCGCTACACCGGCGACCGTCCTTGCGCCAGCTCGCGTTCGCGAGTGGTCGGGGCCTGCCATGGATGAGACGCGGCAGAGGTTACTTGTCGGCGGCTTGCTTTTGGCCGGCATTTTCTTGTTGGCTTGGGTGATTGTTCCTGAGATTCGCCGCCGCACAATCAATGTCCCAGTTTTTCGCCATGCCGCGCCCGTGACCGGGCCTCGCGTGGATGAAGTCGAGATCTCGTCTTCCCAAACACGGGTGGCGGCGGTGAGCAATCGCCTCATTGGTGGGCCTCCCCGAGTGTCGTTGCAATTGAAGGCTTCCGAACCTTCATTGCGCCGCGGCGTTCTGGCGCTAGGAAAATCTGCTCGCGTATTCGCTGGGAATTCCACTCTGACCACCGGTGTCCCGGAACCTTTCGTCCCGCCTGCTGCCGAAGTTGCGGTAGAGCCGCTTGCGCTTGCCGAACCCCTTCCTGAGTCCGCGGTTGGTCCTGTCATCGAACAAGTGGTTGAACCTGCAGGCTTCGAATTCATGCCTGATGCCGGCGTTGTCTTTCCGTTCGTTCCGCCAACGCCTGAAATGCACGAACCCATCGAATCGACGAATGAAGCTCCCACCGTTTTTGAAACGGCGGTTGCCTCTGTCGCGGAGCCTTCGATCGATTCTAAAGTGGAACCGCTGGAACCGATCGGGCAAGGACAACCGATTCCGCACCAAATACCGGTCTCTGCGACGGAACCTCTCGTAGTCGATCGTGTCGAGGCGCCGTCTTTTAGTCCAAAAGCTATTTCCACCGAGCCCTCAGTTCCGCAACCAACCTTATCTCTAACCATGCCTGAACCCATGC
>DMCG01000204.1:18032-26769 GCA_003445855.1 Spartobacteria bacterium
CCATGCCTGAACCCATGCTTGAACCCATGCTTGAACCGACCCAAACCCCAACCGCTGCTCCAGTAATCAGAACCCCAGCCGCCCCAGGCACGATACAACCAGCTGGCGCCATGCAAACCGCCGTGCAGATCACTTTCTCATTTGAGATCGCCTCGATGCAACTCACGCCAACCTTCAAGATGGGCGCTTTGCAAGTACGGCCGACATCCAAGATTGTTACGATGCGCTTGGCTCCTTCCCAGCAGCCGCAGCCGGCGATGAATTTGCAGGTCACTTTCGAGATCGCAAAGATTCAGCCCACAGGAGGGGCGCTTGGCACTCTTCGGCTGATCCCGTCTCAGCAGCAGAGGCCCACGGCCACCGGTTCGCCTTCGTTCACGGTGACAGGATTGCAACTTGTCTCGAACTTTGAGGCCGCGCCTGTCCAACTTACTCCATCGCAGCAAGGCCAAGCTTCCGTTCTGGTGACAGCAACGTTCCAGATTGCGACCGTCGAGTTTTCGCCATCGTTTGAGATCGCATCCATTATGCTGAATTCGACTTCCAAACAGGTTGCCGTGCAACTGCCCGGGGCCGGTCCCGGCCCAGGAGACGGCGCTCCGATGTTCGAGATTGCAAATCTGCAACTCACCGCCGGCGGCGATATCGGAATGATGCAGCTCAATTTGCTCGGTCACGGCCCGAAGCGGGCGTGATTTAGCGGACCTCGGGCACTCCCAACGGCAAATCCGTGTTGCTACTCGGCGGCGTGGCGCGGGCGTATGTTCTCTACGCTTTTGTGAAGCGCCTGGTAAAGCGTCCGCGATTTAAAGATCGTAGCTGTTTGGGCAGAAATTCTCCGTCTCGCCGGATCAATTTACCGTCGAAATAAATTTCTCCGCCGCCATATTCTGGCCGCTGGATGCCGACCATGTCCCAATGGACCTGGCTTCGATTTCCATTGTCGGCCTCTTCGTAAGCTTGGCCGGGCGTGAAATGGAACGAGCCAGCAATTTTCTCATCGAACAAGATGTCCCGCATCGGTTCCAGAACATGCGGATTAAACCCGAGCGAAAACTCACCGATATAACGGGCGCCGGCATCTGAATCGAGAATCTTGTTCAGTTTCTTAGTTCGATTGCTTGTGGCATTGACAATCTTTCCAGCGCGAAACTCCAAGCGGATTCCATCGAAACTAATGCCCTGATAAATGCTCGCTGCGTTGAAAGTAACATGCCCCTGAACGGAATCCTTCACGGGACAACTGAAAACCTCGCCGTCGGGAATATTGCGATCACCCCCGCAAATCACAGCCGGAATTCCTTTGATGCTGAAGCGGAGCTCGGTCCCCGGCCCTTTAACCTCGACGCGATCCGTCTTTTCCATCAGCGCCTTGAGCGCTTTCATACCAGGTTGCAGTTTGCGATAATCCAGGGTGCAGACTGTGAAGTAAAAGTCTTCGAAGGCCTCCGTGCTCATTCCGGCAAGTTGCGCCATCGACGGCGTCGGCCAGCGCAAGACTACCCACTTCGTTTTTTTAACTCTTTGGTCTTGCACCGGCCGCATTGTCTTGGCGACCAATTTCATCCGCTCCGCCGGCACGTCCGATAATTCAGTGATGTTGTTGCTGCCACGCAGCGCAATATACGCGCTCATCTTTTTCATCCGTGCCAGCTCATGGTTTGCCACCAGCTTTAGTTGTCGATCCGACGCCCCGAGTGCAAGAACGCGGTTGACTTGCGCGCGGTGAATTTGCACGAAGGGAATTGCACCAACGTTTCGCGCCGCCCGGATGAGCGCGATGGTCATTTCATCAGGGACGTCGAACGCTTCGATCAAAACGTTTTCGTTGCGCTTAAGTCGAATGGAATAGCCAACAAGAAGTTTGGCGAGCGTGTCGAAGCGGGCATCATGCATAAGAGGTTATGATTCCATTGGACGCGACGGATGCAACCCAGGGCTGAGACCGGCACTGCACCTAGCCGGTCCGGATAAGTTTCGCTGCAAACGCACCATCAAAACCGTCCCGAAACGGAAGCGACGATTGAACTTCCATCCGTCGCGAGTTTGCAAATTCACGCAAGAGTTGCTGCACGACCTTTTCATTTTCTTCAGGTTCAAGACTGCACGTGCTATAGACAAGCACTCCGCCAGTCTTCAATAAACCGAGCGCTGTGCGAACAATTTTGAGTTGCTGTTTTTGCATGCGAACAAAGTCCGCTGCTCTTATTCGCCATCGGACATCCACGCGGCGTCGCATCACTCCAGTGTTGCTGCAAGGGGCGTCAATCAAAACGCGATCGAAAGGAGCGATCGCAACAATTTCTTTTGGGATGCGCCCGCGTGTCCAATCGAAACGAAAAACGCGAGCAATTCCGGCGCCGAGTCGCGCGAGATTTTCTTCGAGAACGCGGACGCGCTCCGCTGCCCGGTCGCAGGCCACGATCCCGCCGCGATTTCGCATGAGCTCCGCGATGTGACTTGTCTTTCCACCCGGCGCCGCACACACGTCGAGAATTTTTTCTCCAGGTTGCGGATCGAGAAGCTGGCAAGCAATGGCTGTACTCGGGTCTTGAATGTAGCAATGACCCTGAGCGAGGGCCTCGGTTGGGAACGTATGAAATTCCACAAAATGTGGATTGCCCGATAACGGTCGCGATTCGGGATAAGCCCGACGAAAGCTTTCCCGACCGATTTTCAATCGATTGATGCGGGCATACAGAGGCGGCGGGCGGTTATTCCAGGTGCACAACGCTTCCGCGGCTTGGGGTCCGAAGTTCTGTTCCCAACGTGCGACCAGAAATCGTGGATGAGAGGTGCGGATCGCCAAGCACTGCGCGTTTGCTTGCGAACGCAATTCATCTTGCCGACGTGCCGCCGTCCGAAGGATTGCGTTGATCAATGCCCGACGGCTTTTCGGCGCGAGCTCGACCGTTTCGTGGACGGCCGCGTGTTCAGGTGTTTTGAGAAAAAAGAGCTGATAAAGACCGAGTCGAAGAAGATCGCGAAGATCGACATCGAGCGGAGACTTGCGCAGGCAACCGATCCAGAAATCAAGCAGGGTTGCGTTACGCAGGACGCCGTAAAATAACTCCAGAGTAAAAGCGCGGTCCCGCACGTCGAGCTCCGTCTGAGCCAGCAGCTTCGCAATGACCGAATCGGCAAAGCGCTTTTCGGTTCGCCATGCCCGCAGCGCTGCCAGCGCGGTCCGGCGAGCGGACGGTTGTGCCCTGCGCTTCGCCACGGATGACGCGCTCAGTGTGGTGTGACGCTGGCGCGACCGATGGAATGATAGCGGAAACCGAGCTGGCCCATCGTCTCGGGATCAAACAGATTTCGCCCATCAAAGACGATCGGCGTCGTCATTTTTTCCTTTACCAGAGCAAGATCGACATTGGCGAATTCGCTCCATTCGGTGGCGATAATCAGCGCTTCGGCGCCATCGACCGCTTCGAGAGCAGAAGCTGCGAAGGCGACGCCCTCAATGGTCTTCACCTCGCGTGCCCTTTCCATACCTTTTGGATCGTACGCGGTGACGTGCGCACCTTCGCGCAACAGATTGGCCACGAGCTCAATCGCGACGGAGGAGCGAATATCGTCGGTATCCGGTTTAAACGTCAGCCCCCAGACAGCGATTTTCTTTTCGCGCAGGACCCAAAGCGTTTCGCGTATGACCTTGAGAAAACGCTCTTTTTGCGCTGTGTTTATCCGCTGCACTTCCTTCAGCAAATTAAATGGAACACCAAGTTGTTCGCTGATCGTGATAAATGCGGCGATGTCTTTTGGGAAACATGAGCCGCCGTAGCCGATTCCAGCATTGAGGAAATCGCGACCAATGCGCCGGTCCATTCCAATTCCGTCAGCGACTTTTTCGATATCGGCGCCGCTTGCCTCACAAATCGCCGAGACCGCGTTGATGTAGGAAATTTTCAGCGCCAGAAATGAATTTGCGGCGTGTTTGATGAGCTCGGCGCTGTTAATGTCGGTGACGAGAATTGGCGCCATGAATGGTTCGTAGACCTTTTTCATCAGCTGGATGGCGTGTTCGCTTTGCGCCCCAATCACAATCCGGTCCGGATGCATCAAATCGGCCACGGCGCAGCCTTCGCGCAAAAACTCAGGATTGCTGACAACATCAAACTTCGCGCGATGGCGATTGTAACGTTTGATGGATGTGGCGACTTTTTCGCCTGTTTTCACAGGCACAGTGCTTTTATCGACAATTACGCGGTAGCTGGTCAAGACGCCTGCAATCTCGCGCGCGACTTTTTCGATGAAGCTAAGATCGACATCGCCATTCGGCTGTTGCGGAGTGGGCACGGCAATGAAAACGATCTGTGAATTTTCGACACCTTCGCGAATGCTGCCGGTAAAACGCAACCGATGGGCGGAGACGTTGCGATGGATCACCTCCTCGAGGCCAGGTTCGTAGATCGGCACTTTGCCGGCCTGCAGTGCGTCGATTTTTCGAGGATCGTTGTCGACGCACAAAACGTTGTGGCCAACGTCGGCGAAGCAAGCGCCGGTAACAAGACCGACGTAACCCGAACCAATGATTGAAATGTCCATAGCGAATGAAGTGGCACCGCGACTCAGTCGCAGTGAAGCAGGGGCCGGGCCGAGGCGAGAGAGCGTAACATTCTTCGTACCATCTCGCTCATGGGCCCTGGCCTGCCCCCGCGGGATCAAAATTCAAATCGAAGCCGAATTTCGGAAATGCTTTGAGCGTGAAGGTAAATACCACGCCATATTCTTTTACACCAGCGTTGTCTCGAATCACGGCGCCGAATGAGGCTACCCAGTTTGTTAGATCGCGATAAACAGAGTAACGCTGCTGCTCGAGAACTCCGGTTGCTTCTTCGTACACCTCTTGGGCGCCCACGCCCCAGTTTTCATCGAGGCGATAATATCCGCCCACGACGAACAAACTGCTGTCCAGGAAGGAGGGGTTGTCATTCAAATAGCGATGCCCAACGTTGAATTGCAAATTCGCCATCGGTTGCACAACCACGCTCGTATTGACTTCAGTAAAACCCTTGTCGAAAGCCGGAATTTGAGAGTTGACCGTGAACGCGACCCACGGCACCGGCGCGAAGCGAATATTGCTAAAAAAGTTCGAATATGGCGTGCGATCGTACGGGTCGTGAAAGTTGACGTCAAAAAAAGTATCGACTTCGAGCCAGGTGACCGTTTGATCGTCGCGCCGCGTCTCGAGGCGATTGCGGACGCCGAGACGCCAAATCGTCCATTCGTCGATTGAATCGATCGAGGTGAATTGTGGAAAATCGATCGGTCGCAGTTGCGTGGACGGCTCAAATCGATCGAACTGCAGAATCGAAGCCGGGTTGGGGCCATTTTCCGAAACGTAAGAGAAGTTGGTGTATGGTTGGATAACGTGAAGAAGCCCGTCGAGGCCAAACGCCCGGCTTTGTACATCCTCCCAATCGCGCGAGACTTTGAAAGACGCTTCTGCTCCGGCGTTAAAGACCGGCCGGAATGTGTCGCCCCCAAAAACGATTGGCTTCGCGAGTGTCGGATCCGGCAGAAGGAAATCAGGCACCAGCGGATTTGAGCTTGGCCCGAAGATTGTTTTTCCGAGGTCGCGGGTTTCGGTATAGTAGGTGCCTCGGAAACCGATGCGCGGCACGATGGAAAGCCAGCCGAAGTAAGTGTTCGGATAAAGGAGCTGGTGGAAAGTATCGAGACGAGTCGCGCCATAACTCTCAAAGAGCGAGCCGACGGGAAATTCTCGTCGCAGGTCAGCAAATCCGCTCTCGCCTTCGTAGAAAATAGGCCCACCAAAAAGGGCGTGCCGCTTGATGTCCAGAACCACTTCGGGCAAACGTTCTGTTTGCTCGAAGAAATTGTTTGCCTGAAAACGCGCGATCCCGGTTAGCGTGTAAAATGAGTCCGTTTTGGCTAACGCGACCACATTATCGGGAACAGGATTGATGCGGAACTCATTTTGATAGAAGTCCTGCATAAGGAAGCTATCGCTCAGCTTCGTAACGTCGATAATGCCGTAGATGTCATCAGTGAACTCTGTCCGATCCTCCAGGCTAAGTCGGTATCGCCCGGTCGGAACTGCGCCGCGCGGCAGGGCCGTTCGATTCAGCAGTGGATTTTGGTCCTGTAGATAATAGGTCTTGAGCTTGGCCCAGCTGCTGTTGTCTTTGCCGTAATCGATGTCCGATTCGAACCCGATGGCCACGCCGCGACGGACCCGATAGTCTAGCCGAACCCGGCCTTTGATGTTCTCACGGATCGGGAAGGTCACTTGAGTGAGAAGCGATGGTCCCCATGAACTCAAAAAGGCCGGTGAGACCGTAAAGCTGAACGCATCACTGAGCGATTGGTACAAATAAGGCCACCAAAAAATCGGCACGTCGCCAACGTAGAAGGTCACGTTTTGAAAAACGACACGGTCTTTCTCGTAAACGCGAATCGTCCGCGCCCGAAGATGGAAATCGGCATTCGGCGAATCATGCGTTGTGAAGGTTCCGTTCTCTACCAAGTAGCCGTTCTCGGAAATTTCGCTGACATTTTGACCGCCAACAAAGTATGGATCCGATTCGGTTCGCATGCTGGTCGCGCGAATCTGTTTTGTGTCGATGTTGTAAACGCCGCGATCGGCCAGGTAAAGATCGACATCGCGATAGATTCGCACATGGCCTTCCGCCAGCACTTCGTGTGTGCGCGAATTGTACTGCGCATAATCGGCATAGATATCCGTGTCGCCGACATGAATGGCGACATTGTCTCGCGCTGTGGCCAGCCCATCCTCATAGCGGGTTTCGCCGGTCGACGTGATTTCGACGGGCGAATTTTCCGGAGTCTTGATTGCTCCCTTGGCCAAACCAACTGCCAAAAGCAGTGCAAGGAATAAACGAGCCGGCATTCGCATGGCGGACGCCGAAGGTAGCGAAGCAAGGGGCTCTTGCAAAGCCAAAAACCGGATGCGAGTGAGGCGGCTCATTTGCAAAGAGGCTGGTTCCTCAACAAAACAGCTAATCGATTTCAGCGTCCGAGCCGAGACGTAACCCTGCGATTTGCTGATTTAGTCCACAGCTCAAGACAATCGCGGCACGCGCCCTCTTTACACTCATACGCAAAGCTGGAATTCGTAACGGAATTTTGGCAGTTACGTGAAGCAATGGGGGCAGCTCTCCGCGACGTAGAGCCTGGCTTCCCACGATGACCTGCCACAATCCCCCGGCCCCGACACTTTCACCCAGCGCTGGCTTCGCCGTGTAAACGACCGCGTCCGGGACTAATTGCGATAGCGCGCGGCATTCCGTTTGATCGACAAATGTGCCGTTCGCACTTGCAATGACAAAGTCGTTTTCCGTTTCAATGAGCTCGGAAAGGATTTGTTTCAAAACTTTTTCCGCGTCAGTGCGTTTACGGTAGTAGCCGCCGGCATGAGTACTCTCGATCTTTAGTGACCCCCCGCGTCCAAGCAGAACCGCTCCGGCCCCTTCGCTCAAAATCATCCCTTTCGCGATTTCGCTGAAGGGTTCCACTGGAGCTTCCAAACGGAGAAGACGCCATCGGCGGTACGCGTCGCAAAGGAGCCAGTCGACTTCTTCCGCGCCGACGACAAGGCAATAGTCGATCGCATCATTTGCCATTACGTCTTCTGCCATTCTCATCGCCAGAAGCCCGACGGCACCGTCACCCACCAGCGTGTAAGTGGCGCCCGTAATCCCAAGAATGGCCGCAAGGTGACTCGCCGGCGCGTTAAAAACCGTTTCGGGAAACAAGAGTGGACTAGCTGCTTGCGGGCCCGATTCAACGATGTCGCGGTAAAAACGCTTCGTGTAGATCACGCCGCCATTCGAGATTGCGAAGATGAGCGCCATTCGTTCGGCAGTCTTTAAATCTGCTTTCACGCCTGCGTCCGCCAATGCTTCCAAACCAGCCGCCGCGGCAAAGCGCGAAATCAAACTGACGCGGCGGAGGCGCGGGTGCGGCGCCAGACTGGCTAACGCGGAATCCGGCACTCGAAAAACCGTGTAAGATTGATCATCACACTGCCCGGCAATCTTTTCGGCGTGCGCCTCTTCACCGCGAAGCAAACGCTCCCACACAAGATCAACACCGGCTCCCAATGGTGTAATCCATCCCATGCCGGCGATACCCAGACTCATGTTTCGAATCGCTGCATTACAACGGAAGCGTTCGTGCCGCCGAAACCGAAGGAGTTCGAAAGAACTGTGCGCACAGACGCGGGTCGCGATTCGTTTGCGACAATGTTTAGATCGACATCTTCATCTTGGACGCGAAAATTTATATTCGGAGGAAGAAATTGATGCTGGAGCGCGAGCAGGCAGACAATTGCCTCAACCGCGCCCGCTGCCCCTAACGAGTGGCCCATCATGCTCTTGGTCGAACTTACCGGGACCCGACCGAACAACTGGCCAATTGCTTTGCCCTCGGCTGCGTCGTTGAGCGGAGTAGCGGTTCCATGCGCGTTAATGTAATCGACAGCTTTGGCCGAAAGCTTGGCGCTCTCGAGAGCCCGCTCCATCGCTTGCCGCGCTCCACTTCCGGAAGGATTCGGTTGCGTGAGGTGGAAGTTATCGGTCGAAATGCCGTAGCCGGTTATTTCTGCGAGGATTGCCGCGCCGCGCGCGCGCGCGGCCTCGAGATTTTCCAAAGCGAAAATTGCCGCGCCTTCTCCAAGGACCATCCCGGTGCGATGTCGATCGAACGGGCGACATTTCTCCGGCGTTGAAGCTTGCAGCGAATCAAAGCC
>DMCG01000057.1:0-17673 GCA_003445855.1 Spartobacteria bacterium
TATCGTTAACGGAGACGCGTGCTTCGGACGAGGCGCGCGTTCGCCGCGCTGATCACTCCACAACCAAAAATATTTTGGTACCACAACTGCTAACCTAAACCCGCCTGACCTGCCTATGAGCCGCCCCCCCATCTCTTGCTCACGTAAGCGTTTCCCGAAACGCATCGTCCTTATTTTTTTGCTTCCTGTTCTGTGCGCAACGCCGGTTGCTCGATCACAAGACGCGGTGCGGCCATCGCTGGCCGGTGAGGCCGCAGCGGAAGCGCGCCGACAAGACATCGAACACATTCCGTATAACCTGATGGCGGGTCCAATCCGGTTTCGTGTCAGCGCCACTGTCGGTGTCGAATATAACGACAACATCAACCTCGCCGAAACCAATGTACAGGATGACGTAATCATCCGCCCACAGCTGAACATCGATGCAATCTGGCCGGTGACGCAGCTTAATACTTTGAGACTCGATCTCGGCCTGAGCTACGCGTTTTATATCGACCATTCGAACGCGGATACAAACGGCGTGTTAATCGCCCCTGGTTCGCAGTTGGCTTTCGACATTTTCGTGGGCGATTTCCGGATCAACTTCCACGACCGCCCCTCACTCCAGCAAGATCCAGTGGCCGAACCGGCGCTCAGCAATGTGATCGATTATGGCCGCTTTGAGAACACAGCGGGTGTGTCGCTCCTTTGGGACATGAACAAGGCTTTGTTGACTCTTGGTTACGACCACTACAACTACGTTTCCACGGTCTCTGCGTTCGATTACTTGAATCGCAACGCCGAGGAGCTTTCAGGAACAATTGACTTCCTCCTCACCTCTACTACCGGAGTCGGGCTCGAGTCGTACGCGGTCTTCAATTATTACGACCAAAATGTGCTGAACGATTCCAACACCTACAGTGTGGGAGCTTTCGTGGAGAGTCAGCTGACCAATTATTTGAAAGTGCGGGTGGCCGGCGGGTATCAATGGATCGATTTCGATAGCAGCTTCGTAAACTTTTTTGGAACCCTCGTTCCAGATCAGGGAAAGCAGAGCGACTACTACGCCAATATTCTGGTTACGCACCGGCTTAATTCGAAGATCAAACAAACGCTTAGTGCGGGTCACGAGAGCCAGCTGGGCGTGAACTCAAACTTTCTCGTTCTCAATTATATCCGGCACACGGTGAATTGGAGCATCATCCGTAATACGTTGCTTTCCACAGAGTTCTTTTACGAAGACGCGGATGATTCCGGCGGTTTTATCGACGAACATCTCCACCGCTTCGGGGGCGCGGTTGCGCTCGGATATCAGTTGACCCCGCACGTCACCCTCGGCTTGCGTTACCAATATACGAAAAAAGATTCGGATGTGGCCCTGCGCGATTACAAGCAAAACCGCGTCGCGCTCGATGGCACGTACAGTTTTTAAAGGGATGAAGCGGGAATGCTAATGAGAGTCCGTGTTTATGCGTTGATCTTCACCGCAATCGTTTGGGTTTCCCTCTCAGGACGCGCACAAGATTCCGCGAGCCCGCTTCCGTCGATTGCGCAACCGCCGCCTGTCGAACTGGCGCCGACCACGAGTACGGTCATGCGAACGAGCTCGATGGAGGTTCTCGACGACAAAAAAAAGCTTAGCCGGAATGACTACGTCAGTTTTCGGGTGGTGGAAGATCGAGATAACGATCCGCAACACCTTCGCGTAAACGATAGCGGCGAGTTGGAGGTGCCGTACGTCGGCTTGGTTCCAGCCGAGGGCAGAACGTGCAAAGAGCTTGCTTACAACATCAAAAGCGTGCTCGAAAAGGAGTATTATTACCACGCAACGGTAATCCTGGCAGTCGACCGTGTGAGCGAGAAGTCGCGGGGAAGGGTTTATATCTATGGCTCGGTCAAGAGCCAGGGGCCGCAGGAGGTTCCTCCGAATGAAAGTTATACGGTCAGCAAAGCTGTTATTCGCGCGGGTGGGTTTGGCGATTTCGCCAACAAACGGAAGGTGAAGGTCACTCGCAAAGATGGCAAAGACTATACGGTCGATCTCAAACGCGTCATTGAAGAAGGTCACACGGAAGAAGACATCGTGCTTCAACCCGATGATCAAGTTTATGTGCCGCAGCGTTTGATCAATATGTAAGTATGCAAGCTTCCGCTGCTGAGAGATCCACACCCGCCTCCTGGTCCACCGCGTTCATCACGCGGCTGCATCGTTACAAAGCTCTCCTGCTCCGGCGCTGGTGGATCCCCGTTTTCACGGTTTGCCTCGGGCTTTTCGTTCAGGCCTGGCTTATCTATCAAACGCCGCCTTCATTTCTTTCCACGAGCAAAATGATGCTCGCCGGCAAGTTGAACATCGCCCAGGGCGCGGTTTACAGCGAAGACAGCGTCAATTTTTACGGCACGCAGATCCAGCTCATGCAAAGCGCCGAGGTCAAACGGAGCGCGGAAGCGCTCGTTCGCTCTACGCACCCGGAAATGCAGCCTGTGCCGGTGGATATTACGGTCTCGCAAAAACCGCGCACGTCGATTTTCGATCTTCAGGCCATTGGCCGCACCCCCGATTACACGCAGGCCTATCTGAACGCC
The DNA here is from genome assembly GCA_003445855.1 of Spartobacteria bacterium. GTDB lineage: Bacteria > Verrucomicrobiota > Verrucomicrobiia > Chthoniobacterales > UBA10450 > UBA10450. Next base: position 2,566 of record DMCG01000057.1, read on the forward strand.
GCCATGCAGAAGTATCTCGATTTCAAAAAGGGAATGCGTGAGGGACAGGGACAGACGGTGATCACGGGCATTACCGAGCAGCTTATTCAGACGGAAAAAGATTTGCGAACAGCTGAAGATGAGATGCTCGAGTTCCAAAAACAAAACAACATTGGCTTCATTCAGGAGGAGGGAAATAGCGCTGCGGCGTATCTGGTGAAATTAAATCGGGAATATGCCGGACTAAAAACCGAGCACGACCTCCTCAGTCTCCTCGATCTCGATCAAAACCTCGACCGCGCGCAAATCAAGCCGGAATCGCTCGCAAACGGACAAACCGCGGAAGACCAGGGGCTGCCTTTTGCCGGGGTCGGCCCGGAGGGTGATTACTTGAAGGCGAAGCAGCAACTCCAGTTGCTAAAGGCCGAGCGCGACACACTGGCGAAAGACCTTCGGCCCAAACATCCCAAGATCGTCAAGCTAAACGACGAGATCTCGAAGCAAGAAAAACTCATCGATCTTTTTCGCGCCGATACGGTGGAGAAGCTCGAGACGCGCCGCAAATCCATCGGCAAACAAATGGAAAACCTGCGGGCCAACATCAAGGAATGGGAAGCTAAAGCGCTCGATTTGAGTCAGCGCCTCGCGCTATTCAATCGCGTGAAGGGAAAAGTGGATCGACTCAAAACCTTGTACGATCGGCTGACCAACAATCTGAAAGAGGTTGATGTTTCCCAGGTCGTGGACAGCGGAGATCAGGTCGGGATCATGGACATGGCCACTCCGCCCATATCGGTGCGACCCGGACTGATCAAGAGTCTCTTGATTGGCCTGGGATGCGGCCTGCTCGCGGGCATCGGCATTCTCATTCTGCTCGATCGCATTGACGACCGCATGGCCTCATTCGGAGAATTCCAGCGCCAGTTCTCCGAAAATGTCCTCGGTCAGATTCCAAAGGACAAGACCAAAGGCGAAGTCACCCTGCTGCAACCGGACGATGCGCGCCACGTTTTTGCGGAATCTTACCGCAACATCCGCTCGTCGATTTTCTTCATGCCCTACGAGGGTCCGCGGCCGAAAACACTTCTCGTCACCAGTGCCGTCCCAAACGAAGGAAAATCCACCATCGCCGCCAATCTTGCCATCACCATGGCCCTGTCCGGCGCGCCTACCTTGTTGATCGATGCTGATCTGCGCCGCGGCGCGCTCCGTGAAGCTTTCGGCATTTCTTCGGAGATCGGCTTTTCCGAAGTGCTCAAGCAGGAAGTCAACTGGCAGGAAGTTGTCGTCCCGACCTTCTACCCGAGCCTGTTCGTTTTGCCGCGCGGTAAAATTTCGGCGCAGCCGAGCGAGCATCTGCTGCGCGATTCGACGGATGCGATTTTGAAGGAAATGTACAATTATTACGATTACATCATCATCGACAGCCCACCGGTGCTCGCCGCGGATGACACGACGAGCTTCGCTCCCAAGATCGACGCCACGCTCTTCGTCGTGCGCCTTTCTCATACATCGGCGCGTCTAGCCAGGAAAGGGCTCGAACTCCTTTACGACCGGCAGGTCAACGTTCCCGGCATCATTCTTAATTTTGTCGATACCTCTCTGCCCGAATATTATTACTACCAATATTCGGAATATTACAATGCGCCCGCCTCCGCCCCCGAGGGCGAGACGGTTGCTGCTCCGCATCGCGAGCAAGCAAAACCGGTCGAGACCTCTTAATTGCGAACGGAGATTTGAATATCTCCGCAAGATCGACATCTCCATTTGCGCGCAGAATTGAGTCGTCAGTTCGCGTTTCTAAGCTGGATGCGCGACAAAGGTTCCGCATCGACATTTTCATTTTCGCATTGTCCTCGCAAAGAATTCGTCTGGGCATTTTGGCAGCTCGGCGGTCTGTCGAATAGTTGATGGCAGCATGAGTCTATTCGGTCCCATCTCGCAGCCTCTAATGGGTGAAGGTACTGCGCCGATCATTCGACGCGCATTCCAACAGGCAAAGATCGTCGGCAATTTCGCGGTCGTGCAAGCGGTCGTGCAGATGATCGGATTCTTGAGCGGAATTCTTCTGGTTCGCACGCTGGAACAGCGCGACTACGCCTACTTCACCATTGCCAACACGATGCAAGGGACGCTCAACGTGCTCGCGGACATTGGTATCAGCGTCGGCTTGGTTTCGATCGGCGGCCGCGTTTGGCAAGATCGACATCGTTTCGGTCAACTCGTCAACACTGCGCTAACGGTGCGAAAAAAACTCGGTGCGGTTGCCATTCTCGTCGTCACGCCGGTTTTGTATTTCTTGCTGGTCAGGAACGGCGCGCCTTTTTTTTACACAACCGTCTTGATCGTTGTGGTCCTTGCCGGCTTCTTGATCCAACTATCACTCAGTGTCCTGGCTGTCGTCCCACGATTGCGCTCTGATATCGCGCGTATTCAGAGCATCGATTTAACCGGCGCGCTGGCGCGACTCCTGGTTCTTCTCGCGCTGATGTATTTTTTTCTGAACGCAGGCGTGGCCATCATGGTCGCCACGGCGGCATTACTTCTTCAATGCGCCATGCTTCGAAAATACGTGGCGGGCGTGATCGATCTCTCCGCGCCCGAAAACGCCGAGGATCGCGCCGCCATGTTTGGTTTTGTCCGAAAACTCGCCGCGAATGCGGTCTTCTTTTGTTTGCAGGGACAGATCACCGTTTTTCTCATCAGTTTTTTCGCCCACAGCGCCAGCGCGATCGCCGAAGTGGGCGCGCTCGGGCGGCTGGCGATGATTTTTGCCGTGCTCAGCAACCTTCTGACTAACGTTTTTGTGCCGGCATTCGCTCGCTGCCAGAGTACACGGAAATTGCGCTGGCTTTATACGGCAATCATTGGCGGCGTAGGCGCGTTCGGTTTGGTTGTTCTGTGTGGCGCGGCAATCTTTCCGGAGCAATTTCTCTTTCTTCTTGGCAACAAATACTTCCATCTGCATCGAGAGTTGCTACTCATCGTGGGCGGGGCGGTTCTCTCTTCACTGGCGGGAACATTTTGGGCGCTTAACGCCTCCAGGGCCTGGGTCGCCGGGTCGTGGCTTTACATCCCTCTCACTCTCGCGACACAAATAGCACTTGTCCCTTACACCGATTTCTCAAGTGTTAAAGGCGTTCTGACGTTCAACCTTCTTTCCGCGATTCCCAATCTTCTGCTCAACATTGTGCTCAGTTATCGCGGCTTCCGTTCCTTCCAGTCAGCGCGCGGATAACAATGCCAAACTTCGGTTATCATTTTGCGCGGTTAAAAGGTCATGCGCTCCGGAAATTTTATCGCGCGTTGTTGCCGGTGATCGTGCAGCGTCCAGTGGAATCACCGCGCTCGCTGGACCTCTCGGTTTTCGCCTACTCCAACGAAGAGATGTTGCCCGAGCAGGTCGTGTCGATTCGGTCGTTCCTTCGACATGTCGGCCGTCCCAGGAGTTTTACCGTTGTTTCGGACGGGTCGCATTCGTCTCGCAGCGTCCGTTTGCTTGAACATGTCGATCCAATCGTCTCGGTCCGTCCATCCGGTGAGGGATTGCCCAAAGAATTACCAGCCAAGTTTCACCATTACGTCACGACCTATCCGATGGCGAAACAGCTTGGTTTGATTATGTCGCTTCCGGCAAATGGGCCTGCTCTTTACCTCGATTCGGATGTTCTGTTTTTTCCGGGCGCGGCCGATTTTGCGTGCTACATGCGAGCCGGTGATGTCCCCGCATTTTATCTTGAGGACTGCCAGCTATCCTCCGCCGATGCGCGGTTTTTTCGCGGGCCGCACGAGCTACTAAATCCGGTGAACTGCGGCGCGTTGCTTTTATTCAAAAAGCTCGATTGGTCGCTTGGTATTCGGCGTTTTCTCGAGCTTGAAGGCGAACCAAATTTTTTTACGAACCAAACAATCGCGCATCTGGTGATGCACGCGAACGGCGCGCGCCCATTCGATTCCTCCAAATATATAGTCCAGCTCGACGATCAGTTTGTTTATCAAGATCGACATGCTGGCCCGGCACTGGCTTTGCGTCATTATGTGAATCCAGTGCGGCATAAGTTCTGGGCGAACGTGTTTCGTTGAGGCTCAGGGGAAGATCGAGATGCAAAAGCCTCTGCGAATTTTGGTTGTTGTAGATTTGCCGTGGGACGTTCGCTTCGGAGGTGCACGTGTATTTGTTGAATTGGCGGAAGCGTGGCGCGCGGCGGGGCACGTCGTCTCCAAGTACTGTCTGACTGACGCTTATGCTGCATCAGCGACGTCCGGATTTCGCTCGGCCTGGCGCCAACTGCTTTTTCCATGGAAGGTTGCGGCATTCGTGAGGCGAAGCGCTAATTGCTTCGATGTAATTGACTGCTTGCTTGGGACGTTACCCTTTCCCAAAAAACGATTGCATTTTACTGGCCTGCTCGTCGCACGCTCGGTGGGCTTTTACCGGCTCTATCAAAATTTTCATCGGATGGCGCGGGATCGATGGTCGGAGCAGTCGCGGGGAAAGTTGTCGGGCCGAATCTTCTACACTCTGCTCGGGAGGCGGATGTTCCAAGCTTCGGAAAAAGCGCTGGAGCATTGTGATTTGTTAAACCTGCCTAACGAGGATGAACTGCTCTGCCTGCGCCACGAGGTCGGATCGAACAAACCTGCGGTTATTCATCCGTACGGTCTCACCGCCGAACGCCGAAGTGCGTTCTTGCAAACGGCGGCGGCGCCCAATGTTCGCTGGGCAGAGAAAAAAGTGAGTTTTATCGGGATGTGGAGCACTCGCAAAGGCGCGAAAGATTGGGGGGGGATCATTCGGCTCGTTCGAGCGTCTGTTCCAGAGGTTCGATTCGTTTTTCTCGGCACGTTGGTTGAGGATCGAAAGGTGCTCCATGACCTCGCCTTGCCGGCAAGTGACTTCATCGAGCTCGTACCAGAATATCAGCCGGACGAACTTCCAAAGCTTCTCGCTCATTCCACGGTGGGCGGTTTTCCCAGCTACGCCGAGGGATTTGGTTTCGCCGTGCTCGAGCAGCTCGCGGCGGGGATCCCAACGGTTGCGTATGATGCTCCCGGCCCACGGGCGATGTTACGGCACGATTCGCCTGATCTGCTGATTCCACTTGGAAATGTGGAAAAATTCGCCGCAATGCTCGTTCGCGTTTTGCGCTGCGATCTGAGCGAGTACGAGCAATTGTGCAAGCGAAGTATCGAAACCGCGAGACGTTTCACTTGGTCGGAAATCGCGCAAGAGACTGCGAAATCTTATCAAGCGCATCTCGCTGAAACACGCGTGTAGCGAGCGCTCAGGCCATGGCTAGCAGTAATCCGACGGTTTTGCAGGTGGTCCCTCAACTTCCCGGGAGTCACGACGGCGTGGGCGATTACGCCCTCAATCTCGCGAAAGCGTTGTCGGCCAGGTATGGACTTCGAACGATGTTTGTCGTAGCCCAAGAAACTGAAGTTACTTCGATCGAAGAGTTCCCAATCGTTTCAGGACTGGGCCGTCTCGCTCGACTGGGACAGAAATATGACCACTTAATCTTGCACTACGCGAATTATGGCTACCAAGCGCGCGGCGTGCCATTCCAACTGCGGGATTTCGCGCGGCAGCTTCGCCGACAGTTGCGCGGACGCTGGGTGACGATGTTTCATGAGCTCTATGCATTCGGTCCCCCATGGAAAAGCGCTTTCTGGCTCCGGCCGCTGCAGGTGAAAATCGCGCGAGACATTATCGATGTCTCGGACAGTTGCTTCGTGAGCAGTCATGTCATCGAGAATGAGATCCACGCTTACGATTCATATAAGCCGGTTCACCTCCGGCCCGTCATGTCGAATTTTGGAGAGCCGCGCCTTGTTAACTTCGGCGAAAGATCACTTACGCATTGGATAATATGTGGCGGGACAACGCTGATCTCGCGATCCTTGCGTTCGTTCGCCGCGGCACAGCAAATGATCCCCAAGGTATATTTCCCCGAGCGGCTCGAGATCATCGGCGGACGCCAAGACAGCGGCATTCGCGATCTAATTCAGGCGCTGAGCCGGGTCAGGCCAGGTATTTCGTGCCGCCATTATCCGGAAGTCACCGTCGAGCGTGCTTCCGAAATTTTGAGCGACTGCTCGTTTGCCTGGATCGACTACTTCGGAAAAGGTAAAGCGTGGCCAGGCATGATTTTTAAATCGGGCTCTTTTGCAGCATGTTGCGCGCATGGCGTGGTGCCTGTTTTGTCGCATGAAGAAACCGGGCTGGCGGTGGATGGAGATGCGTTTCCGGCAGAATATTTCGTGAGTCGGCGAGCGGCCCAATTTCCGAAACAGGAGCAAATTTCCGACACGCGGACAAAAATTTACGCCTGGTATCACAGGCACGCTTCCGCAGAGCGGACGGCGCAAGCATACGCGGAGGTGCTGGCATGAGGCGGTTTGATGACTTAACCCTCGCAACGACGGTGCATAACAACGCGGAAATGTGTGCCGACATGCTCCGTTCGTTCGAAGCCAATGTTGGTCTCGTTGCCGAAATTATCTTCGTCGATGATGGTTCCGGTCCTGCTTGCTCGCTTCCCGCTTGCAACGCTTCGTTGCGCTCGATCCGAACGGAACGCCCTCTCGGATTTTGTAAGGCGTCCGATCTTGCCCTGCGCGCGGTCCGGACGAAATACGCGCTTCTCGTCGATGCCGACATTCTCTTTGAGCCGGGAGATTTCGAAGGCGGCTATTCCGAATTCCGTGACTCTAATTGGGCGTGGGTGAATTTCCGGCAGACTAACTTTCAAGGACAACCGCAACACGCGTATGAAGAGCCGTTGATGCCGCCGTGGATTTTTGCTGCTGGCAACCAGATCTTCAGTTGGTGGCGGAAGCTTCATCGCGAGCCGAGGCTCGCGCCCGGCCAGCGCATTGCCGAGGTAACGGCGGCCCACTCGAGCTGCACGCTGGTGAATATGGAAGCATTTCGCGCGGTTGGAGGATTCGATCCGTGGTATTGGCAGTGTCAGTCAGATGTCGATCTTAGCCTGCGTTTTCGCAAACACGGCTATCGCGTTGGAGTCGACCTTGGTTACCGGGTAAAACATGACGGCGCGGGAGGCAAAGGTGGAGGAATGGCTCGCGTTATGGATCTTTATCGCTCGCGAGTTCATCTTTATGAAAAAACCTTTCCCGCAAGTCGTCTTTACTTGCGGCCGTTGTTATTTGTCAGGCATTTGTTGGAACTTGCCTGGTTTGCGGTGATTGCTCCTTTCAAAAAGGACGCCCGCCTCATCACGCGGCTGAAAATGCTGAAAGGAGCTTTGAGAGGTTATAACTGAATTTGATTCAACCGATTCGATCGCGTCGCTTGAAAACGAGCTTGACCGTCTAATCGCCCGGTATCCGGGTCAGAGTTCCGGTACGACTGCTCCCGATTGGATTCTCCCGCCTTTAAGCTGCAAATTTATCGAAGAAATTGCCGCGCTTCTGCCCGCCACCGGCAGCGCGTTCGAATTCGGCTCCGGTCGCTCGACCCACGTTCTTCGGCGGGTGGCGGCCCAGGTCGCCAGCATTGAGCATTCCGACCAGTGGTTGAACCGCACCGAGCAATCGAATGGATCGGTCACCAAGCGCGCCGCGGATTATTCGGCGGTGATTCCGCTTCAACGCTGTTGGAACAGGCTTCGACTGATCGAGTCCTTCGACCTCGAGGCGGCGCCTGAAACGCTCGATCGACTTAAACGAGCGCGACTCATCCTTGTCGATAGTCCTCCCAACCCGGCGAAGCGTGAGGATGCTCTTTTCCTTGCGCTCCGCCATGCGCCGATCGGCGCCGTAATTGTTTTGGATGATTTGGCGGTTCGCGCGACCGCGCGTTTCGCTCACCGTTTGGCCAGGCAAAATGCGAAGCGATTTCGGTTTTGGGTTTTGAATATCGATCACACACTCGGGATTTTCCTGAAGTTACGACCGGGCCGGATTGAATCGCGACCGAGCTTGGTCGAGTTTGTTGGCACGTGGCTTCGCACCTAACCTAAAATTTCCTGCGTTTGAAGATTTTGCTCGGATCACACCATTTCTCCCCGAGCATCGGCGGAATCGAGACGGTTTCCGATCTTCTCGCGCGCGAGTTTGTAAAACTCGGCCACGAAGTGCGAGTGATCACACAAACACTCGGCGAAAACGATTTTCCTTTTCGTGTAATCCGCCAGCCCGGACCAATCGAACTGTTTCGCCAGATCGCATGGTGCGATGTTTTCCTGCAAAATAATATTTCGCTCCGCACGCTCTGGCCTCTCCTCTTTCTGCAGCGGCCGCTTTTCGTGACACATCAAACTTGGATTGCGAGTCCAAATGGCCGCATCGGCTGGCCGCAACGACTGAAACGCCTTGTTCTGCGTTTCGCGAAATCATTTGCAATCAGCGAAGCTGTCGCCGCGCAATTGCCCGCGCCGTCCGTCCGGGTGGGTAATCCGTACAACGACGAAATATTCAGTGATTTTCAATCTCCGGAGCGGCCGAGGGACTTGATTTTCATCGGACGTCTCGTTTCCGACAAAGGCGTTGATGTCTTGATCGAAGCGTTATCGATCTTGCGCGAATCGGGGATTAGGACGCAATTGACCGTGGCCGGAGAGGGACCTGAGCGCGCGCGCTTGGAAAAACAAATCTCCAAGCTGGGATTAGAATCGCGTGTGGAGTTCATCGGCAAACAGAGCAGCAGCGAGCTGGCGGAAATTCTTAATCGACATCGGATTCTGGTGGTTCCTTCGCGCTGGCCGGAGCCGTTTGGAATTGTCGCTTTGGAGGCAATTGCCTGCGGTTGTGTGGCCGTCGGTTCCGCCAACGGAGGGTTGCCGGAGGCGATGGGTCCGTGTGGAGTGACTTTTCCGAATGGCGATCCGCGCGCCCTCGCGGATGTTTTGGCGGGCCTTTTAATGGACCCGGCGCAATCTAATGCGTTTCGCCGCGGAGCCGCGGCACACCTTGCTCGATTCACGCGCCGCTACGTGGCGAACGTTTACCTCGAGGCAATGAAGAGCGCGCGATGATGCTTTTAAGTCACCCCACCGGCAACGCCAACGTGCGCGCGGTGTTGCAAGCGCTCGATTGCGCCGGCTTGCTCGCGAAATTTGTGACTACGCTTGGTTGGTCGGAAACTTCCTATCCTTTTTTGACCCCAAAAATTCACGGCAAACTGCGTCGCAACTACCCAATCCCGGCTGACAAGATCGATATCCACCCTTTGCGAGAATCGGTCCGATTGCTTGCCGGCTCGTTAGGTATGAAAAAATTAACCGCGCATGGAGTCGGTTGGGCCAGTGTGGATCAGGTCTGCCAAAGCCTCGATCGCGAGGTAGCGCGTCGGCTGCGTCATAACAGCTATGGTCCGGACGTGCGCGCGGTTTACGCTTACGAAGATTGCGCCGAGCGGTTGTTCGCGACCGCGCGCGATCTTGGTTTGAAACGGGTTTACGATCTTCCCATTGCGTATTGGGAAACGACACAGCGGTTGCTTCGGGAAGAAGCGCAACGCTATCCCGATTGGGAACCCACACTCGGTGCCACGCGCGATTTCGAGAAAAAGCTTTCTCGAAAAACGCGAGAATTGGAGCTGGCCGAGCTGGTGATTTGCCCGAGCACATTTGTGCTCGAATCTTTGCCGGTTGACGCGCGGGCAACGAAGCAATGTTTGGTGGCGCCGTTTGGCTCACCGATTGTCGATCTAAAAGAAGACGGCAAAAACAAGCGCGGGCGGCTGCGTGTTCTTTTTGCCGGTGCACTGACGCAACGAAAAGGCCTGGCCGATCTTTTCGCGGCGATGAAGATGATCCATTCCGCTGAGGTCGAACTCGTGGTGATGGGCTCAACTTTGCGCCCGCTTAGTTGGTACCGCGATCAATTTCCGGGCTTCGTTTATGAGCTGCCGCGTCCACATATCGATGTCCTGCGTCTTATGCGAAGCTGTGACGTTTTCGTTTTGCCCTCGATCGTGGAAGGACGGGCGCTCGTTCAACAGGAGGCGATGGCGTGCGGGCTTCCATTGATCGCGACCAAAAACGCGGGCGGCGATGATTTGATTATAGACGGCAAAACCGGATTTCTGGTGCCAATTCGCTCGCCCGCGTCGATCGCGGAAAAAATAAGCTGGTTTGCCGCGAACCGGTCGCGCATTTCTGGCATGGGGATTGCAGCCCAGGAACGAGCACGCGAATTTACCTGGCGCGTTTACGGCGGGAGAATTGTTGCCGCGATCCGTGCTTTAATTGCCGAATGAACATCGACGACTCGGAGGAGAAAGCGAAGCGCCATGTGCGGGCGCTGATCTGGCTTTTTTTCTGGCTGCTCGTGATTGAAGGCGCGCTGCGCAAGTGGATTCTCCCGCAGTGGTCGGATCCGCTGCTCGTCATCCGCGATCCAGTCGTGATCTTAATCTACCTTTACGCTATTCGGGCTCGCGTTTTTCCACGCAACGGCTGGATCGTTGTGCTCGCTGTCCTTGGTTTTTTTTCGCTCGCGACGACATTCATCCAACTCTGGCCTTATTTGCCGCCCAGCAAGATCGTGCTCGTCGGCGGTTTCGGTTTCCGTTCCGACTTCTTCCAGCTTCCTTTGATTTTTATTATGGCGCGCGTCTTGCGTCCGGCAGATCTGAAGAAGTTCGGGTGGTGGATACTGATTTTCCTTCTTCCCATGACTCTGCTGATGGTCGCCCAATTCCGCGCGCCGCCGGACGCGTTTGTGAATCGCACCGCCGGCGGCGGGGGCGAGATGATGATGTCTGCTCTTGGTAAAGTGCGCACGGCTGGCCCGTTCTCATTCGTAGTCGGCGTCGTCGCTTATTACGCACTCGCCACAGCGTATCTTATTTGGGCGGTGCTGCGGAAAGACGTTTACAAAAACTGGCTGCTCATCGCGGCCGGTGTTGCCCTTGTCATAGGCATCTCCGTTTCCGGCAGTCGCTCAGTCGTGGGCGCGTGCGCCATGGTCGTCACGTCTCTCCTGCTCGTGATTTTTTTGCGGCCCGACGTTGTGAACCGCTTCGGGCGCGCGTTGCTCGTGGCGCTGATCTTGGGATTTATTGTCAGCCGAACTCCTATTTTCAGAGAAGGCGTCAACGTTTTGTCGGCTCGATTCAGCGAGGTAGCGGGAGCCACGGACCAATCCATGACTCGCGGCCTGATCGTGCGGGCGTTCGCTGTCTTTGGAGAAGGTTTCTCCGTTCTCGATAAGGCGCCTATGTTCGGATATGGGCTCGGTGTCGGCACGAATGCAGGCGCGAAATTCTTAACTGGTCATAGCGTGTTTCTCCTGACGGAGGGGGAGTGGTCGCGCATTTTCCTGGAGAGCGGCCCACTGCTGGGTTTGGCTTACCTTGTCTGGCGCTGCGCCATTGTCGCGTGGGTTGGATGGCTTTGTGCCAAGTCGGTGAAGCTGGGTAATTTGCTGCCGCTTCTGCTTTTCAGCGCGAGTTTTCTTCCGATGGTCAGCGGTCAATTTGGCCAGCCAACAATTCTCGGGTTTGCCGTGTTTGTTACCGGCCTGGCCCTGGCCGCAAGAAACGAGGAGACTTCCGCTACGTCGAGCGCAATCACGGCCCCTCCGGCACGTTTGAAATCCGCGGAAAGAATTGTTCGACGGCGCTCCGTGTATGCTGCTCGCCTGCACGGCCCAAGCGCCGAACATGGTCAAAACAATGGTTCTGTTGGTCGGTAATTACGGTCCCGATCGGTACCAGAGCATGTTGCGCTTCAATCAGATGATGCTGCAAGGATTGCGCGACTGTGGTATTGAGGCCGAGCTCATTCGACCGCCGGCCGTGTTCGGTAGAATCCGCGCGTTTGGCGCGTTCGCGGCAAAGTGGCTCGGCTACATCGACAAATTCATTCTATTTCGCTGGCGGCTCTGGCGAAAACTGGCGGCGCGGCCTTCGCTCGTCCACATTTGCGATCATTCCAACGCGACGTATGCGCGGTCGGTCAGAAAATTGCCTCTCATCATTACATGCCACGACATGCTCGCGGTGCGCGGAGGGTTGGGTGAAGACACCGACTGCCCGGCATCATTTACCGGCCGCATCCTTCAGCGCTGGATTTTGCACGGTCTGCGCCGCGCCGACGTGATCGCATGTGATTCCCATGCAACAGCCGAAGACGTCAACCGTTTAGTCGCGCATGGCAATAATCATCCGCGCGTGAGCATTGTGCCGCTGGGCTTGAATTATCCCTACCGGAGATTGTCCTCTGAAGTTGCCCGCGAGCGACTGGAAAAAATCGGTTCCTTCGATGTCGATCTACCATTTATTTTGCACGTGGGCTCGAATACTCCACGTAAAAATCGCGACGGCGTTTTGCGGATCTTTGCTCACACAAAGGAGAAATGGAACGGCCAGCTTGTTTTTGCCGGGGACTTGTTAAATGGCGAACTCAAAACGGCTGCGAAAAAACTTGGGGTCTTCGATCGCGTGGTGCAGATCTCAAATCCCGAAAGCGAACTACTCGAAGCCCTTTATACCGCGGCGTTCGCGCTTCTGTATCCTTCCCGTTTCGAAGGATTCGGCTGGCCGATTATTGAGGCGCAGGCTTGCGGTTGTCCTGTCGTGTGCAGCTCGTCCCGTCCGATGTCGGAGGTCGCGGGAACGGGCGCCCTGCTGCGCGAGCCGGATGATGAAGCAGGTTTTGCGGCGGATTTGTTGCGAATGGTCGATCCCGAAGAGCGCGGGCGCTGGAGTGCCAAGGCGCTCGAGAACGCGAAGCGATTTTCAACCACGCGCATGATCTCCGAATATCGCGAGCTGTACCGCTCGCTTGCGGCCGCATGTTGAAAAGACTCGCGATGTTCGAGCGTCGCGTTAATTGCTTCCGCAAACAACACTATCGCGCCGCGCATGAGAATACTTCGTTCCATCCATTCAGTTAATCCGATGGTTGGCGGGCCGATCGAGTCAGTCAAACAATCCTCTGCTGTCCTCGCGCGGCGGGGTCATCATGTGGAAATTGTTTCGCTCGATGCGCCAAGCGATCCGTCGGTTCGCCAATCGCCGGTCACTGTTCATGCGCTCGGTCCCGGTTGCGGCAGCTACGGTTATACACCGCGTTTTACGCGTTGGATCAAAGATCGACATGCTGATTACGACGCGGTCATCGTCCATGGCCTTTGGCAATACAGCAGCTTCGGGGTCTGGCGCGCGTTGCGCAAAACCACCACGCCATATTTCGTTTTCCCACACGGAATGCTCGATCCGTGGTTCAACCGAACTTATCCGCTGAAACATATAAAGAAACTGCTCTACTGGCCGTGGGCCGAATATCGCGTGCTCCGGGATGCCGCCGCTGTCTTTTTCACATCGGAAGAGGAGAGACGATTGGCTCGCGAGTCCTTCTCGCTCTATCAGTGCAACGAAGTAGTCGTGAATTACGGGACCGCCGCGCCTGATGTCGATCTTGAGACCGCCCGGCACGATTTTCTGAAAAAGTTCTCTCAGCTACACGGAAAAAGGCTTCTCCTTTTTCTTGGTCGCCTGCATGAAAAGAAGGGCTGCGAACTGTTGCTCGAAGCCTTTGCCACGGTGCGGAATTCATCGCGCGATGACTCCCGGTCTCTGCACCTGGTCATGGCCGGCCCATGCTTCGATGACGCGTACTTGCGGCGATTGAAACGCCTTGCCGCAACATTGACGAGCAATGACGACGAGACGCCTGTCACATTTACCGGCATGTTGACCGGCAATCTAAAATGGGGCGCATTCAGTGCGGCCGATGCGTTCATTTTGCCTTCCCACCAGGAAAATTTCGGGATCGCCATCGCGGAGGCGCTGGCTTGCGGCACGCCCGTCCTGATTTCGAACAAGGTAAACATCTGGCGCGAAATCGATGCCGAGCGTGCGGGCTACGTCGAAAGCGACGATCTTGTCGGCACGACACGTTTGATTGAACGCTGGGTTCGCACGCCGGCTGAGAGGCGAAATGAAATACGGAACAATGCGAGCCAATGTTTTGCCGGCCGCTTTGAAATCAATCGCGCCGTTGATTCTCTCTTGTCGATCTTGCGCGAGTCGTGCGGCGCCGCATGAAAATCACAATTGTGCTCGGAGCATTTTTCCCGGTCCCGCCGATTATGGGCGGCGCCGTCGAAAAAGTATGGTTCGCGCTTGGCCAGGAATTCGCGCGGCGTGGACATGAGGTCGTGCAGATCTCGCGCGCTCATCCGAGTTTGCCAAAGACTGAGCGGGTCGCGGGTGTAACACACCTCCGCGTTCCCGGCTTCGATCAGCCGCGCTCGGTGGTCTGGCTAAAACTTCTCGATCTAATTTACTCGCTGCGCGTGCATCGTATTCTGCCGAGGGCCGATATTCTCGTTACAAACACATTCTGGTTGCCCATCATCGAACGCACGCGCAAGCATGGACTCGTCTGCGTGCAGGTGCAGCGCGGGCCAAAAGGGCAAATGCGGTGGTATGCTGGCGCGGCGCGATTGCTCGCCGTGTCGCACGCGATTGCAGACGCAATCATCGCGCAAGCGCCGCAGTTGGGCGCAAAAGTGCGCGTTATTCCAAACCCGGTTCCCTTTCGAACCGAGGATAGTTCCGATACGCCTCGATCGAACACGATCCTGTTCGTCGGGCGCATTCATCCCGAGAAAGGAATCGAACTGCTTCTGCGCGCGGTGCTGAGCCTTCCGCTGGAAGCTTTTTCGAATTGGAAACTGAAAATAGTCGGGCCGCACGAGACGCGTTTCGGGGGCGGCGGAAATGATTTTTTACGGCGCATGCAGCGGCTCGGCGCGCAGAGTAGTGGCCGGGTGGAATGGCTCGGCCCCATTTTTGATGAAACGGAACTGAAGGCGCAATACCGCTCGTGCATGATCTTTGCCTACCCCTCTCTTGCTGAAACCGGCGAAGCTTTCCCGGTCGCGCCAATCGAGGCGATGGCAAACGGATGTGTGCCGCTGGTTTCCGATTTGTCTTGTTTCCGTGATTACATCGCGGACGGAGTCACCGGGTTTGTCTTTGATCATCGCGGAGAGCGAGCGGCGGAGGCTCTGGGCAACCGCCTCGCTTGGTTACTGCGCTTCGGGCGCAATGAGCTCGCGAAAATCGGAGATGCAGCGCGCGCGAAAGCTGCTGAATTGGCAGTAGAAGGGGTGGCGCAACGTTACCTGAATGATTTTGCCAGTTTA
>DMCG01000057.1:17813-27013 GCA_003445855.1 Spartobacteria bacterium
TGGCGCAACCGTGAATGAATGACAAGATCGACATCGAACTTTTTTCATCTGATGCCTGAACCATTCCAGACCGTCGATCAAAAGCAGGAGTCCCAGTTCGCTTCGCCTTGGAAGAGCAGCGATCGTTTTATGCGCGCGCTTTGGGAAATTTGCTGGGCGCTTTTTTGTGTCTGGACGCCGAAGCCGCTCAATCCCTGGCGACTTTTTTGGCTGCGCGTGTTCGATGCCAAGATCGACGGCACGCCTTTTGTGCATCAGCGCGCGCGCATTGCGATGCCATGGAACCTGACGCTGCACGATCGCGCATGTTTAGGCGATCGCGCCAACGCTTACACCCTCGGCGAAATTGAGATCGGCGCGCGCGCTACGGTTGCCCAAGAGGCGTATCTGAGCACGGGCAGCCACGACTTCGAGCGCTCAGGCATGCCGCTCACCGTTGCCAAGATCACGATCGGCGAAGATGTTTTTATCGGCGCACGCGCGTTTGTTTTGCCCGGGGTTACGATTGGCGCTCGAAGCATCATTGGCGCCTGTTCGGTGGTCACACGCGATGTTCCTGAAAACGTCATCGCCGCCGGCAGCCCGTGTAAAATTCTACGAGCGCGTTGATTTCCTGATCGAGAGGGCGTGGGTGAATTTCCAATCGCCCTCGAAGCCAGGACAGTCGCTATTTAATTAATTCTGTATGAACAACCCGAGTATCAGCGCGTCGCGATTTATCTGCTGTAGGCGGGTGCCATTAATACTTCTATTAAGCGCACTGTTTGCGACCCTTCTTCCGTCGTGGAATTTGGGTTTCGTCTCTGACGATTACGGGCACCTTGTCGAGGCCGCTAAGTTTTCTCCCATATCATCGACAGATGGGTTGCATAGGCCGCTGCGGAATATCGCGTTCAAGATTGCGCATGCTACCTTTGGTCTGAATCCCGCTCCATATCATCTCGTATTGATATCGCTTCACCTGGTGCTGGTGGGACTCCTATATCGCTTTGTACTCCTATTAGGTGGTGGTCGATACGCCGCCTTTATTGCTGCTGCCATTTTTGGTTTCTTCCCGCGTAACCATCAGAGTCTTTTCTGGGTCGCAGCCGGGCAGGACACTGTTGTAGCCATTTGCTCTTTAGTAGCATGCTCTGCATTCTTGCTGCACAAAGGGACCGGTAGAAGTGTCTCCTACTTTATAGCGCTCGCATCATTTTCGATTGCTCTTGGGTTCAAAGAAACAGCAACGGCTATTCTTCCGCTGCTCCTGCTAGTTGATCTCAGCCATCGTATCAAAAACTCTAATGCTTCACCGAAGCATAGGTGGCGCGCGTATGTTCCTTTCGTGATCATCGCAGGCGCGTATTTAGTATGGGTGTTCGGTGAAAGATTATTCGGACCGGCCGAGATCACACAAAGCTTTTATCGATTCCAGAACGCTTCTCAATCAGTGAAGCTTGCTGCGAAGTTCATTCTTAACATGTTGCTTCCGCTCTCTTCTCCCGTCGAAGTGAAGGAAGTTGTTAGCGGCGTTCTGCCATTCATGACGGTCTCTTTGGGAGTATTAACAATTGCCATTGCTTCTTTTTGGCTTGTCAGAATGGACAAATTAGCGCTGACGACGGGTTGGATTCTTATCAGCATGGCTCCGACAGCCGTTTTTGGTTTTTATACTGATCGCTACCTTCTAATGCCGTTCCTGGGAATGGCCATGCTTTTAGGATTCATCGCTGAGGCAATTGTCGGTCGCGCGAGAACAAATAAGTTACCCATAGGGTTGATTATCACTGCAGCGCTATTCCTTTATGTGTTCGCTTCAATCGCTCGTTTGTCGCACTATCGCAGAAGCTGGAGAGAGGCTGCGGTCGAAATTCAGACGACAATGAGCGAAACGCGGCGGCTGTACCCTGGCGTGCCCGATGCGAGCATCTTCTACTTTGTCAACCTAACTCACAGCAAGGAGAGCGGACAGGTTTATATTTTCAATACGAGTGTGAATGGCGCGCTGTGGACGTGGGGATACGACAGGTCAGTGACTGCACAACGAACCTTCAGTTCGGATAATCCACATGAACAGGAACTAGTGGGGCTACTGCTGGCATGCAAAGGCGACGGTGGTTCCGATGCCGTGCCCGCCAACTATATTTTGATCTTCGAAAATGGACTTATAGACGTAAGCGGCGACTGTGCCGATAGAGTCATCGCGATGAATCAGAAGAAAAACCCGGATCTGTGGAAGTAGCGAGCAAGGCTTCAGTATGTTTTGCGTCATTTTTTGTTCCAGCGATTGCCTCTTAAGATTGAGAGGCCTGACCCTTGTGCTGGTTTGGACATGCATGAGATCTCATTTTATCAATCCTTTTATAAATCGTCGCGACCGTGATGGCTGCGGGGAATCGATGTCGAACAACTGAGTCCGGATTGGGCGCATGAATTTCCCCGGAAAAAAATTACTCCGGCACTGGTTTTGGGTTCTGGCGTTTAAGTATCCGCGGCTGCGTCTGGCCTTGACGCGCGCCTTTGTTCCGTCGCGTGAGATCGATGTCCATATTTTCGGCGCGCCGCTCCGTATTAATACGCGCGAGGAAATTGGACTTTGGCGCGCTTCAAAGATGGCGGATGAGAATATCATCTTCCGCGATGAAGCCGCTTCGCTTTTGAACCTGGCGCTTCTTTTGCAGCCGGGCGACACGTTCGTGGACGTCGGCGCGAACGTCGGTCTTTACAGTTCTGTGCTGGCGCGGTTTCGAAACGCTTTTCCACAAACTAAATATTTCGCTATTGAACCGAACCCTCAAACGGCGGCGCGTTTGCGGCAATCGGTCGGAGACAACGGCGTCACCGTCCTAAACCTTGGACTTTCCGACCAATCAGCCGAGCTCGCGTTTCGGACTGGAGTCACGTCCGGCGTGTTTAAGGTCGCCGCGCCCGATTCGCCGGAAAACGGAGTGAGGATTCGTTGCCAACGACTGGATTCACTTCCGGTAATGGAAGGCAATCTGGTTGTTAAAATCGATGTCGAAGAACACGAATTGCCCGTGCTTCGGGGGGCGACGGGCCTTTTTGAAACTCAACGAATCAAAGTTATTTACCTCGACGGTTACAGCAGCGATGAGGTCCCGGCGCTTCTCCGTCAATGGGGATTTACCTTGTTTGATGGACGAACTTTGACCCGGTGTGACATGGAAGCGCCGCGCTATTCGTTGTTGGGAATTCATCGAACGCGTCTGCAGACAGTCAATGGCAAATAGCGCGCAAAAAGTAGCTGTTTCAGTCTTGGTCCCGATCAAGAATGAAGCCGACAATCTTCCGCGCTGTCTCGGCTGCGTGCGGTGGGCCGATGAAATCTTCGTGGTCGATTCGCAGAGCACGGACGGGTCGGTCGAAATCGCGCAGCAGCATGGCGCGAAAGTCGTGCAGTTCCAATTCAACGGCACGTGGCCGAAAAAGAAAAACTGGGCGCTGGAAAATCTTCCGTTTCGAAATGAGTGGGTTTTGGTTCTCGATGCCGATGAAGTCTTGCCGGCGGAAGCCGAAGCTGAAATCAGAAACGCGATTCAGACTGCAGGCGAAATCGCAGGTTACTGGATTAACCGGCGCTTCCTGTTCCTCGGGCGCTGGCTGCGACATTCTTACTATCCGAATTGGAACCTGCGTCTCTTTCGGCACGCGTTAGGCCGGTACGAACGGCTCACCGTCGCCGAAACAAAAAGTGGTGATAATGAGGTCCATGAGCATGTCATCGTGCAAGGAACGACCGCGCGATTACGATTCGAGATCGATCATTACGCTTTTCCATCAGTCGAAGTTTTCATCGAGAAACACAACCGTTATTCCAACTGGGAAGCGCGCGTCGCCGGCGATGAATTCTTGAAAACAAGTTCGGGCGAACTGAGCAGCGACTCCGTCGAGCGGCGGCGGCGCTTAAAACGACTCTCACAGCGTTTGTCCTTCCGGCCGCTCATGCGTTTCCTCTATATTTACATTTGGCAAAAAGGATTTCTCGATGGCCGCCATGGTTATTACTTCGCGCGGCTCCACGCCATTTATGAATTTCTTTCCGTCGTGAAAACGTATGAATTGCAGCAGCGTTCGAAAGCATCTCGCGACTAACGATGTGTGTCCGCGTTTAAGTCCAGCGATTCGAACAACGACAGTCACTCAGCGAGTTACAGCGAAAAAATTAAAATCGCTGGTCTCAATAAGCTGTTCGCGGCGGAACGATGAGTTGCGCAAGTGTGCGCAAAATGATCCCGCATTCGAGGGAGAGGTTCCAATTTTCGAGATACTCCAGGTCGCAAGCCACCCGGTTCTCGATATCGGAGTTGTTCCGCGCTTCACCACGGAACCCGCGCACTTGCGCCAGTCCAGTGATGCCGGGCTTGACAAAGGCGCGGACGTGATAGTTCGCCATCAAGCGCGAAAACTGATTGTTGTGCTCGATGAGGTGTGGGCGGGGTCCGACGATGCTCATGTCGCCGCGGAGCACGTTCCAAAACTGCGGGACTTCGTCGATGCTGAGTTTGCGGAACCATTTTCCGAGCGGGTAAACCCGTTCGTCGCCATCGCGGGCCTGCCGCTCCAGCTGCTCGTGATCGGGACGCATGGTGCGAAATTTGTAAATTTTGAATTGTCGATTTTGCATACCGGCGCGGATCTGCGCGTGAAAAAGCGGGCCCGGCGATTGGAACCGCTGCGCGATCCAAACGATGGCCACGAAGAGCGGGAAAATGAAAAGCGTCACTGGAATTGCGATGGCGAGATCGATGGCCCGTTTGAAAAAACGGTTCAACGGGCTCTCCAGCGGTTCTTCGCGGAGACCAATGAAGCGGAAGCCGTCGTCTTCGAAGTGCGTCACGGAATGCCGCAGCTTTTCCTCCAGATCGCTGACAATGATGAGCCGGATGCCGAGTTGATCGCAAATGCGAATGATATTGCGGTTGATCTCGGTGAAGAGCGGGAACTCCAGCAAAATGATTTGGGTGATGCCGAGCTCCCGAATTACCTTCTCGAGTTCTTCGCAGGTGCCGAGAACAGGGATTCCGTCTTCGGTCTTGTCGATCTTCTCATCGCAGATCAAACCGACGGTGCGCAGCCCGATCTCGGCCTTACGACGGAGCCACTCTCGCAGCTGGGCCGCTTTGCGGCTGGAACCCACCAGCAAAGTTTTTTCATCCCGTCTGCCGGCGAAGATTCCGCGTGCCAGAAGCGAAGGCAAATAGTGGTGTGAGAAAAATAGCGCCACGTAGAGCCACGGGACAAAATTGAAAAAGAATACGCGCGAGATAAAAGCGTCCTTGGTCCCGATTAGGTAAAGGACGAGCAAGGCGACGCCGGCGATTGTTTGCCGCAGACTGAGCCGATGTTGCCGAAGCAATTCGTTTTGCAGAAAATAATTTTTCGAGCCGCTCCGAGAGAGCGATTCCAGGCACATGCCGATAACGATCAGTCCGCAGTAAATGCTGTAGCGACGCCAGGTGAACTCCGCGCCGGCGCCGGGTGAGTAGAAGGTTACCATCACCCAAACACCGAACCAGAAAAGCAATGCCGCCATGACGATCTGGCAGAGCAGGAAAAGGCGGTAGAGACCTTCCGTGCGTTGCGTGACCATGGCTATTGCGTTGGAGTTAGGTTGAGAGTACGCGATGGGCGCGCGCCTTCAACTCATGGTAAGCTTATCACGCCCATGATACTTCGCTCAGTTCACTCACTAATTGTCGATCTAACGAGCGATTCCCATACCAGCACGATCGTCCTCAGCTAATGCGAGATTCCGTGCCGCGTTCCCATTATAGCAGCAAGAACCGCCACATTTCGGCAGGTCAAATAGCCGGCTATGGCGCCGTCGCCCTTTTGCCCGTCCTTGCCTGTTTCCTGGGCGGCGGCACGCAAAAATGGTCGGAGGGAATCGTGCTGGCCGTGCTTGGATTGTATTTGCTCATTCGGCCCCCGCGCGTTTCACTGGGCACGGCCACGAACTGCATTTTCGCCGCGATCATCGCCCTGGCCGCGATCGCGTTCCTGCCCGCGCGCTGGTTTTTCGTGTCGGCATGGCGGAGGGCGATGGTCAACGATTTCGCGATCTCGCTCCCGCCCACTTTCACGCCGCAGCCGTGGATCACGGCGGGTTGTCTCATCAGTTTGATCGCCGGAATGAGCTGGCTCTATCTCGTAAGTACGCAGGAACTCGAGCTTCGTTCCGCCCGTTTTCAGCTCCGGCTTTTCGTCTCTGGAATCGTTGCTCTCGGTGCGATAAGCATCGCGCTTTATTTGGCGCATGCGGCTTTTCCTTTTTGGATTAATCAGCATGGCTTCGGGCCGTTCCCAAACCGGAATCAAACTGCGGACCTTTTTGGGATCACGGCGATTGTTCTGCTT
Source organism: Spartobacteria bacterium (assembly GCA_003445855.1). Classification (GTDB taxonomy): domain Bacteria; phylum Verrucomicrobiota; class Verrucomicrobiia; order Chthoniobacterales; family UBA10450; genus UBA10450. Next base: position 24,174 of record DMCG01000057.1, read on the forward strand.
GCATGCGGGCAGGATGATCTTCGTCGCGGAAGAAGGCGCTGGCCTGTCTGGATTGTTGCGCTCGGCATTCTTATCGCGGCCCTTGTCCTTAATTTGTCGCGCTCCGGCTTCGTTATTCTTGTGGGCGGCAGCGCGCTCTGGATTGCCGTAACTGCGCTTCGGCAGCGCTCTCCTGCACGGATTGCACTCGGGTTTTCTTTCCTGCTGCTCTTGCTCAGCGCAATCCTGCTTCTGGGCGGCGATACCTTGGAACGATTCCATCTTCGGGGGCTCGAAGGCATGGGAGTTTCATCTGATTTTCGATGGCTCATTTTTCAGGACACCTTTCAACTGCTTCGCGCATCATCCTGGTGCGGAATCGGCCTTGGAAATTTCGATTCCGTCTTCGCCATTTTTCGCGCTGCTTCGGGGGGCAATACCCGCGCCTTGCATCCGGAAAGCGATTGGCTCTGGTTGTGGGCCGAGCTGGGGTGGCCGGCAGTTGCATTGACCATTATTGGTGCGGCGCTTGTCGCCCGCCGAGTTCTGCCTTTGCAAGAGGGAACAAATCAGCGCTTCCGTCTCGCCGCGCTGATCGGCGCTATCCTTTTCGCGCTGCACGGAATTGTTGATGTTTCCGGACATAGGGTTGGGACCGCCTTTTCCGGCATCTTTTTGTTAGGGCTCTCCCTGCACCGCCCATTGAGGGTGAAGCCAAATCAATGGATCGCCACCTTTTCACGCCTGATCGGTGTCCTCCTGTTGGTGAGTGGCGTGTCATGGGCTGTCGCTGCTCGTGGCAAAATGCCGTTTCCCGGATGTGTCGGAGTTACGAACGCCAAGGAATTATCGGCAGATGCAAACCGCGGCCGCAATTTCGCGGAAACAATCTCGCTGACGACGCGCGCTTTATTGTGGGCGCCGCTCGATTGGCAGCTTTATTTTTTGCGCGCCCTCGCGGAAGTGGCCGAGAAACAACCCGACACCGCACTGGATGATTTTCGCCGCGCCCGTTTTCTCGAGCCGAACGGCTTCGAACTTCCATTAGCTGAAGGTAACGCCTGGCTGCCGTCTCAGCCGATACTTGCCGTGACCGCATGGCGAGAGGCACTGCGCAGAGCCGGCCCAAGGCGCGCGGAGATTTTCTCCATCATGCTGACGAACGCGTCGAACCAAAACCCTGAGGTTAGCCGAATCATGGAGGAAATCGGACTCCCTCAGCACGACCTCGTAATGCCATATCTCATTCGAGTTTCTGGCGCCACTTTCACGCACGGGGTCGACAAACTTTTAAGAAACGACCCGGATTTAAAGACGTTCACCGCCCCGGAAAAACTGGCTTTCTTCACGCTTTGGTCGGAGCGCGGCGATCTCGAAGAGCTTTCGACTCAGGTCAAACAGCATCCGAGCTGGACCTCATATGCATGGTTAGGCCTGGCGAAGTATTACGCAGGTCGAAACGATTTTCGCGCGGCCTACGAACTGACTCAGCGCTACGGCGAAGCTGTCGCATTGCCGCGCGTTGCGGGCGATTCATCGCTCGAAGAATTGCAAAATCGCTTTTACTCAACTCCCGATAACTATTCCGTCGGGTACGCGCTTTATCGCGCGCAGATGCAGCGCGGTCGAACGGACGACGCGTTGCTTACCGCCCGCCATTTTAGCGAACGTCCAAATTCGCCCGCCTACTTCCATTTGTTGGAAGCGCAGTGTTGGGCTACGAAGGAAAACTGGGAACGCGCGTGGTCGGCCTGGCAATCATTTCAAGCCGCAAAAGGAAAATAACGGGATGCAAAATAGCAGTTCGGTTGCGGGGCAAACTGCGCCTTTGCCAATCGAGCGCACGAAGCGATCAACGAGCAGCGCGTTGCTTTGGGCTTGCGCTGTTGCCGTCGTGGCCGTTGCCACTGGCGACTGGCTTAGTATCAAAACCCAGCGCCTCTATCTCGATCAAAGGCATGACCCTTCTCAGACCGGCACGATCTCGCAACGGTTTGCCAAAAGAAAAAAGCAGGTCACCCCGGAGATTATAAGTTCCGGTGAAGCACGCTTTAGTTTCCAATTAGCCTCTCCACCCCGCAGCAATTTGTTTTTACTGCGATACCAGATGGAAACTGCGCGTTTGAAATCCATCTTGTCGACGGCGGAAAGGAACATCAACTCGCGGCCGCTAAGATTTTCGAACCTACTTCGCGCTCTCAAACGAGCACAAACTTAGGCCGCGAATCTGAAAACAAATGCTTTGGCTTAAAGAAGAATTTCTTCGAATCGACCGCTCCACAAAAGCGTTGCGCCGCTTCGGTTTTACACTCGGCGGATTGTCGATCTTGCTCGGCCTTTGGTTAATGTTGCAGCATCGCCCCGCCACTTGGCCGTTCATATTGGTGGGGACGTTGATGATTTGCGCCGGATTTTTTGCGCTCGGCGGACTTAAATATCTTCACGCCGGCTGGACGATCTTCTCGCTGGTCCTGGGCTGGGTCATGACACGCGTCATCCTGACGGTCGTCTTTTTTCTCGTTGTGACACCGGTCGGATTATTGCAACGTTTGTTCCGCCATTCGCCGCTGGAACTTGGTTTTCGAATCGAGGCAGGCAGTTATTGGCTGACAAGAAGAAAACTTTTCGATCCGGCCGATTACCGGAACCAATTCTAAACGATGACAGGTAAATTTTCGATTCTGCGCGAATTCTGGAATTTTCTGCGAGTGCGCAAGAAATGGTGGCTGGCGCCGGTTGTTCTCATCCTGCTCGCGCTCGGGCTTATTCTTGTCTCGACCGAAGGCTCGGCGCTCGCGCCGTTCATTTACAGTCTCTTTTAGAGATTATCCCTCAGCCTCCGCTAGCGCAGCTTGCGCCGC
>DMCG01000057.1:27315-33311 GCA_003445855.1 Spartobacteria bacterium
GCAATTGGGATCCGGAACGGACTGCAGCTCACGTAATTTAAACCGAGCCGATGACAGAACTTCACGCTCGCCGGCTCGCCGCCGTGTTCGCCACAAATTCCGAGCTTGATGTCCGGGCGCGTTTTGCGCCCGAGATCGCGCGTGATTTCCATCAACCGCCCGACCCCTTTTTGGTCGATGGACGCAAACGGGTTTGCATCGACAATGTCGAGCTCGGTGTAAGCCGGCAGGAAACTCCCGGAATCGTCGCGGCTCATTCCAAGTGTCGTCTGCGTGAGATCGTTCGTCCCAAAACTGAAAAATTGCGCGTCACGCGCAATCTCGTCCGCCACTAAAGCGGCGCGCGGAATTTCGATCATCGTGCCGACGAGATAATTAAATTTCGTCTTCTTCTCCTTCGCGACCTCGGCAGCCACGCGGTGGACGATCTCGATTTGGAGCGTGAGTTCCCGCGGAAATCCAACCAACGGGATCATGATTTCGGGGTGGACCTTGATCCCTTTGCTTTGCACCTCGGCCGCCGCTTCAAACACGGCGCGCGCCTGCATTTCGGAAATCTCGGGATAAACGATCCCCAGCCGGCAGCCGCGATGCCCAAGCATCGGATTAAATTCGTGCAGCTCGTGCACGCGACGGGAAATGTTTTCGACCGGCACTCCCAGTTTGTTCGCCAGTTCATTTTGTTGCGCATGATCGTTAGGTAAAAACTCATGCAGCGGCGGATCGAGAAACCGAATGGTCGCCGGCAAACCTTTCAGCGCGGTGAAGATGCCGGTGAAATCTTCGCGTTGATATGGCAGCAACTTGGCCAGCGCGCGCTCCCTTTCTTCTTTGGTGCCGGCCAGGATCATTTCACGCATGGCGTCGATGCGATCTCCTTCAAAAAACATGTGCTCGGTGCGGCAAAGCCCGATCCCTTCGGCGCCAAATGCGATCGCGTTCGTAACTTGTTCGGGAGTGTCGGCGTTTGCGCGAACTGCGAGCGTGCGCAACTCATCCACCCAATTCATCAATTTTGCGTACTCTTGATACGTGGCGCTCTTCTTCGCGCCGAGCGTTCGATCGACCAGCACTTGCACAATTTCCGACGGCGCCGTCGTGACTTCGCCGGCAAAAACTTCGCCCGTGCTGCCATCGATCGAGATGTAATCTCCCTGCCGCAACGTTGTCCCGTTGGCATTGAGCGTTCGCTTTTGATAATCGATTTGAATACCGCTCGCACCGCACACGCACACCTTTCCCATTTGGCGCGCCACCAATGCGGCGTGCGAGGAAACTCCGCCGCGCGAAGTGAGAATGCCCTCCGCCGCAATCATGCCCCGCAAGTCTTCCGGCGAAGTTTCGATGCGCGCGAGCACGACTTTCTCGCCCTTCTCCGAACGCGCGACGGCTTCTTCCGCGCTGAAAACGACGTGGCCGGAGGCGGCGCCCGGTCCCGCCGCCAAACCGCTGCCGATCTTTTTTGCGCTGCTCGCCGATTGTCGATCAAAGATCGGCGCGAGCAGATGCGCGAGTGAATCCGCTGGAATGCGCCGCACCGCTTCTTTTTTCGTAATTAATTTTTCCTCGACCATATCGACCGCGATGCGGACCGCGGCGTGACCGGTGCGCTTGCCGTTGCGCGTTTGCAAAATGTAAAGATGATTGTCTTCGACCGTGAACTCGAGGTCCTGCATGTCCTTGAAATGGCGCTCGAGGATTTTGCGCACCTTCATGAGCGATTTGTGCGCGGCCGGCATTTCCTTCGCAAGATCGACAATCGGATGTGGCGTGCGCACACCGGCGACGACGTCTTCACCTTGCGCGTTGATCAAGTATTCGCCGTAGAAAACCTTTTCGCCGCTCGCCGGATCGCGGGTGAAGGCGACCCCGGTCGCGCTCGTTTCCCCCATGTTGCCGAAGACCATAGTCTGCACGTTGACTGCCGTTCCCCACTCGCGCGGGATGCCATATTTGCGGCGATAAACGATCGCCCGGTCGTTCATCCATGAGCCAAATACGGCGCCGATCGCGCCCCAAAGTTGTTCCTTTGCATCTTGTGGAAAGGACTTCCCGGTGCGCTCTTTGATGAGCGCTTTGAAACGCTGCACCAGCGCTTTCAGGTCGGCGACGGTCAATCGCACATCCGGAAAATCGTGCTTGCCGTAACGCTGATCTTTCAAGTGCTCGATCACGCTCTCAAACGGTTCGTGATCTTCACCCGGCCGCTTTTGCACGCCCATCACCACGTCTCCGTACATTTGGAGAAAACGGCGATATGAATCCCAGGCAAAGCGCGCGTTGTTCGTTTTCTTGGCCACGATTTCCACAACCTCGTCGTTCATCCCGAGGTTGAGGATCGTATCCATCATGCCCGGCATGGAATCGCGCGCACCCGAGCGAACGGACACAAGCAGGGGCCGCTCCTTGTTTCCCAATTTTTTCCCGGTCGATTTCTCAACCTTCGCCAGCGCCGCCGTTACTTCCGCTTCCAACTGCGGTGGATAGGTTCGCTTGTGCTCGTAAAAATAAGTGCAGACTTCAGTCGTGATGGTAAATCCGGGCGGGACAGGTAAACCAATCCGCGTCATCTCCGCGAGGTTCGCGCCTTTGCCACCGAGCAAAGGTTTCATGTTTCCAGCGCCGTCGGCGTGCCCCTCGCCAAAATAATAGACGTACCGCGGCGTTTTTGTTTTTTGCGCGGAAGCCGACCGAAGTTTCGATGTCGATCTTTGTTTCCCCTTTGCCACTCGGCGCAAACTTCGCCTGAATGATTTCGTTTTTTTGGACATGCGAAAAATTATCGGCTCGCCGAACACACCAAATTAATTCCGGGCGTTTAAGTGTCAACGCACGCGCGTGTCTGGCCACGCGCGAAAAAATGTGGCGATCGCCAAGATCACCGGCCAACTCTGGTGATCGTGCGCTTAGGCCGGCGTGCTTTCGGCGTGTTCGATCACTTCCCCGATCGCCGCTGTGAATTCATCCACGCCCGTGCTTGGCACGATAATGGTGTTGCGACGCCCGTGCGCTTCCTCGGTGATCCGCAAGAATTTTCCCCGGTCATTCTCCCGGAATTCCACGTGAAAATGTTTGCGTTCGATCTGTAGCTTTCTCGCCTCGATGATATTATCCATTTTCGGAAAACGGCGGAGTTTAAGCTGCTCCGATTCAACAAGGGAAGAAGATTCTGCACAAAAAATTACGACAATTTAGCAAGGTCTACCGTCGTTTACGTTAAAAGTTACCGCTTTTTATGGGTCCGTCTTTTCACTGTTGCTTGATCGGCCAACGCAAAGTCGATCTGCCGTTTGAACGCATCGACTCGCGCGACGAAAACGCGAACCTGATCGCCCACTGCGAATCGCCTTCGTGATCGGCGGCCGAGCAAGCACCGGTGCGCAGGATCGAACAGATAAAAATCATCGGTCAGCGCGGAGACGTGAATGAGGCCGGTCACAAGCACATCCGGCAATTCCACCACCAGCCCATAATTGCGGACATCGACAATCGCCGCGCGAAACACCTGCGGATCGCGCAGATCGAGTTGGCGCTGAAAAAACTGCAGCTTTTTCATCCGGACGGCTTCGATTTCGGCTTCGGCCGCCGTGCGCTCTGTCTCCGAAATATGGTCGGCAATTGACGAGATTTGGTTAATGTCGATTCGCGACCGTTGCCGCAAGTTGCGCCCGGCTAGCGTGCGGTGCACTACGAGATCCGCATAGCGGCGAATGGGGCTTGTGAAGTGCAGATAATTCGCTTTCGCGAGCCCGTAATGTCCGAGCGGCTGTGGCGCATAACGCGCGCGTTTCAAACTTTTGAGCAAGCCGATTTTGAGCGCCTGTTCTTCCGGCTTGCCGCGAATCGACGCGAGAAAGCGCTGAATCTCGGCGCGATGAGAAAGATCGCCCACTTTGTAATTAAAGCTGAGCACGAACTCGCGATACTCCGCCAATTTTTCCGGATCGGGATTTTCATGGACGCGATAAATGGTTGGAATTGCGCGATGCCTCAGCTCGCCCGCCACCGCTTCGTTCGCCGCCAGCATGAATTCCTCAATGAGCTGATGCGACTCATCGTTCTCCACTCGCTCCAGTTTCACCGGCACGCCCGTTGGATCGACATGAACTTTCACTTCGGGAAAATCGAGATCGAGCGAGCCATGCTCGAACCGTTTCCGCCGCAGCAGCGATGCGAGCGACCAGGCGGCGTGCAATCGCTCGCTCAATTCGTCCTCAGGCTTCGATTGAAGAACCGCGTAAGCTTGTTTGTAAGTCAGCCGCTGTGCGCTGCGAATCACACTTTTCGTAAACCGCGCACTTTTTGCGCGGCCGTTTTTGTCGAACTGAATGAAAACCGAATGCGTGAGACGGTCGACACCCGGCCGGAGGCTGCAAACGCCATTGCTCAATCGCTCCGGCAACATCGGAATGACCCGGTCGGGCAAGTAAACGCTGTTGCCGCGCCGGCGCGCTTCGCGATCCAGCGCGCTTTCCGGCTCGACATACGAAGCTACATCGGCAATGTGCACGCCCAGCTGCCAACCCTCATTGTCGATCTTTTCGACATGAATGGCGTCGTCAAAATCGCGCGCATCATCCGGATCGATCGTGACGATGAACTTTCCGCGCAAATCTTCGCGGCCTTCGAGCATTCGCCGGTCGACCGTTTCCGGAATTTCACCGGCTTGATCGACAACGTTTCTCGGGAACTCAGTCGAAAGCCCGTATTTTCGAATGATCGACAACATGTCGACGCCGGGCGCAGCGGCGGGCCCCAGCACCTCGATGATCTCACCTTCCGGATTGACGTGACGCGATTCCCACGACTCGAGGCGGACAACGACTTTGTCGCCGCGAGCCGGTGCGCTCGCCAATTTTGCGCGCGGCGGCACTTGTACATAAACGTCGTGCACGAGCCGCGGATCATCCGGGACGACGTAATAGAAATTGCGCGAATGCTGCAGCGTTCCGACAACCGTATCGCGCGCACGTTCCAAAATTCGAATCACGCGGCCCTCGCTTCGTCCTTGTCGATCTTTTGGGCGCCTCGGAACCGCATCGCGCGTGATCCGCGCGACCACGCGATCGCCGTGCATGGCCGTGCCGGTGTTCTCCGCCGCGATAAAAATATCGGCTTGGCCTGAAGTTTCCGTTGTCAGAAATCCGTAGCCGGCCTGGTGGATCGACAATTTACCGGTGACCAGATCGGCCTCAGCCGGGAGGACGTAGCGATTTTTTCGGATGCGCGCGATCTCGCCCGAGCGTTCGAGCTCACGCAGCATTTTTCGAAGCGCGACGCTTTCCAGCCCGAGCTTGCGCGCGATCTCGATCTTATCGAGCGGCCGGTAATCTTTTCGAGCGAGGAGCGCGAGAATCCTTTCCCGAATCTTAGGTCCGGTTTGAATCATTCGAGCGAAAGCTTATGGTTAAACCTGACCGTTGGTCTAACGAAATTGGATCGGAGATCGAAATATGAGAGCAAACATTGCCGGCGTATTTGCGATTGCGGCGGCAACTACTGTGGGATCATTTGCGGCAGGAGGTGGGAAAATGAAAATCACGAGTTCAGCTTTTCAAGAAGGCGGCGACATTCCGTCGAAATTCAGCCGCGACGGGCAAGACATTAATCCGGCGCTTCGGATCGAAGGAACACCGCCCAATGCGAAAAGTTTGCTCTTGATCATGGATGATCCCGATGCGCCGGTAGGTCTGTTTACGCATTGGCTGGTTTGGAACATTGATCCGAAGACAACCGAAATTGCGGAGAAGAGCGTGCCAAAAGGCGCCGTGCAGGGCACGAACGATTATCCCAGTCTCGGTTATGGCGGACCGCAGCCACCCTCTGGCACACATCGCTATTACTTCAAGATCTTCGCGCTCGACCAGATGCTGGATTTGAAAGCGGGCGCAAAACGCGCGGAAGTTGATGCAGCGATGCGCGGGCATGTGATTGCGCAAGGCGAGTTCATGGGACGTTACTCGCGACAGAAATAATGTAGAGGCGCTCGCCGCGGC
>DMCG01000057.1:33612-35752 GCA_003445855.1 Spartobacteria bacterium
GCGCTCGCCGCGGCGAGCGCCTCTACAACACTTCGAATAATCGAGCCACCATGATAGTGGGTGAGACGCTCTGGAAAGTCGGCGGACGCATTGTCGATCTTTCGCGCCACGGAATGATCATGGGCGTGCTCAACGTCACGCCCGATTCGTTTTCAGACGGAGGCGAATTCTTTTCCATCGACAAAGCGGTCGCGCGCGGATTGGAAATCGCGGCCGAGGGCGCGCGGATTGTCGATGTTGGCGGCGAATCGACCCAGCCCGGCGCCGAAGTTGTCGGCGTGGAGGAAGAACTTCGCCGCGTAATTCCGGTGATCGAAAGGTTGCAGGCAAAGATCGACATCTTCATCTCGATCGACACCTCCAAGAGCGAAGTGGCAAAGGCGGCATTGGATGCCGGTGCTTCCATTATTAATGATGTGACCGGTGGACGAGGGGACGAAAAAATGTTGCCGCTTGCAGCAAAGCGAAATGCCGCCTTCATCATTATGCACATGCAGGGAAATCCGGAGACGATGCAGGTCGCGCCGCATTATGATGATGTTGTCTCGGAAGTGGCCGATTTTTTTTTACAACGATATGCACGCGCCCTAGAGTGCGGCATTGATCCCATGGCTATCGCGTTTGATCCCGGAATTGGTTTCGGTAAGACGCTTGAGCACAATCTCGAGCTCATCGACAGACTTGGTGCTCTCCGAGTGCAGGAACGTCCGCTTGTGGTCGGCGTTTCGCGAAAATCCTTTCTCGCCAAACTGGTCGGCTCATCAGACATGAGCGACCGGCTCGCACCGACGGTTGCTTTGACTTCATTGCTGCGCTCGCGCGGTGCAAACATCATTCGCGTGCACGATGTCAAAGAAAATGTCGATGCATTGCGCGTCACCGAGGCAGTGCTGCAATGATTCAAGAACTCCTGCATCTTTGGCTGAAGAGCTGGCGCAGCATCTTCGAGATCATCCTGCTGAGTGTTGGGATTTATTATGGCTACCTTTATTTTCGCGGAACGCGCGGCGCGAAGGTGTTGACGGGATTGGCGATTGTTTTTTTGACGCTGACACTGATTTCGCAGTTGCTCAATCTTGTCGTGATCGGCTGGCTCGTTCGGAGTGTCTCGGTCTTCCTTGCGGTCGCGTTGGTCGTGATTTTTCAACCAGAGCTGCGGCGCGGCCTGGCCGAGCTTGGCGGACATCCAATTTTTTCCCTAACGAGCGAAAAACGGGAAACGATCCACGACCTCGCCGAGGCGGTGACACAACTTGCGAACAAGCAGTTCGGTGCCCTCATCGCGATCGAACGCGACACATCGATTCGCGTTTATGAAGAAACTGGTGTGACGATTGATAGCGATTTTTCGGTTGAGCTTGTCCTCACAATTTTTCATCCGAAGGCCGCTCTGCACGATGGTGGCGTGATCGTGCGCAATGGCCGGATCGCAGCCGCGGCGTGCATTTTCCCCGTCAGCCAGCGCGAAACACTCGACCGAAGTCTCGGATTGCGTCATCGCGCCGGTCTCGGCATTACGGAGGAATCGGATGCGGTCGCGGTGGTCGTTTCTGAAGAGACGGGTGGAATTTCCATTTGTCACCGGCGCCGGATCGAGCGCAACTTTACTCCGGAAACGTTTCGGCAACGGATCGCGGAAATTTTACTGCACAGCAATTATGAAGAGACTGATCCTGAAAAACTGGCGCGCGAAGTTGATCTCCCTCCTGCTCGCGACAACCCTTTGGTACCTGATCAAAAAGAACGTAGCGACGACCCCCTCGCCGTCTGACTCGACCCCCGGTGCGACGATGACGGAAAAACGCTGACGCGCCGTTTAGCGCAAGAAACGCGCGAGATTCTCTTCTTCCCAACGGCGAGCCCGACAATAACTGGGAAAATCGCGCTCACGACGGTTGAACTCTTCCGTGTGCACGCGCCGCCGGCCTCCCGATACGGTTTCGTCCGGCACAACAGAATGCAACATCTCGTGATAGAGCACGTAACGCAGAAACCAAAGCGGCACGAACGGTTGATCGAGTGATGGATTGATTCGAATTACCCGGTCTTCTTCCTGAATGGTGCCGAAGATAAAATATTCCTTCGGCCGATGTTTCCGCCGACGACCCCACATCACTTTGTAACCTCGAAGACGTCCCCG
>DMCG01000057.1:36046-39913 GCA_003445855.1 Spartobacteria bacterium
TTTGGATGGGCGAGTTTCCGTTTTGTTTTCTTGGCCATTTCTCGATCCCCCTGATTGAAACGAACGAGTGGGAAAAGTATTTTAGTGGCCTTTGACGGACTGACAAGAGAAGGCGTTGATTATTTATTCTTAGATCTGTAAATGCCTAATTATAAACCATTTATAAATACCGGGACTTCAAAGAGCTACAACCCGTGTAATGTGGTCTCTCCCCGGCTTTTACAAAAATATTGTCGATCTTTTATCGCTGGTGACTTCGCTGCCACCTCTCAGGTTCAGTCGGGCTTCCCAGATCACTTTTTCAACGTGTGGCGCCGGATTTACGGGGCCCGGAACATGCGTATAATCCTTCTCGTTTCCCGGCCGAGGTGCCGGGAATCAAGCGAGATCAATCGACATGACGCCGTTTCTTCGAAAATTGCTCGGCCTCAATTGGCTTCTTCTCGCGAACATGCTCGCGCTCGCGGTCTTCGGTGTGGTGGCAATCTACAGCGCGACCTATATGCGCGAAGATTCCGTCGCGTCGGAGTTTTGGCGCAAACAGGCAAACTGGGTCGCGGTCGGTTTCTTCGCTTTCATGATCACCAGTCTAATCGATTATCGCTGGATTCGCTGGGGCGCATTGCCGATGTATTTGGCCGGCCTTTTCTTTCTAATTCTCACCAAATTTATCGGCTCAAAGGTTTACGGCGCGCGCAGCTGGCTGCATCTTGGGCCGCTGAACTTTCAGCCCGCGCAGCTCGCGGTGGTCGCGGGCATTATGGTCCTGGCGTTGTTTCTGAGCCAGTTTCGCCAAATGCATCCGATGCTTCGGCTGCTCTTGTGCGGCGCCGTTGTGGGAGCGCCCACTCTTTTGATTCTGATGCAGCCCGATCTCGGTGAATGCATTATTTGGATACCGGTGCTGATGGCGCTGTTGTTCGCCGCCGGCCTTCCGTTGCGCTATCTGATCTGCATCATTCTTATTGGGCTGGCTTTCATCCCAATCGCGATCAATCTCGGTTTAAAACCGTATCAGCACCAACGGATCACCGCGTTCATCAATCCAGATATTGATAAACAAGGCGCGTCCTGGGCGATCAACCAATCGCTCATCGCCATCGGCTCGGGTGGGTGGTCCGGCAAAGGATTTAAAGCGCCGAACACCCAGATCGAACTCGGCTTTTTGCCGGCCACCGCCGTGCATAATGACTATATTTTTTCCGCCATCGGTGAGCAGTGGGGATTTGTCGGTGGAGTATTGCTCATTGGTGCGTTCGTCTTGCTCCTTCTCACCTGTCTCTTTGTTGCATTTTTCGCGGGCGATCAATTCGGTTTACTGCTTGTTATCGGCATCACCGCGCTCATTTTTACGCACATCTTCCAGAACGTCGGCATGACGATCTCGATGTTGCCCATCACCGGTGTTCCATTGCCGCTGGTCAGTTATAGCGGCTCTTTTGTGCTCATGATCATGTTCGGGCTCGGAATCGTGAACAGCGTTTGGGTCCATCGCAAGTTTGTCGGCTAAATTCCTCGAATCCTTTCTGCAAGATCGACATCTTGCGGCCAGGCGGTCAGTTTACTTTGCTCATTCGGTTGCCTAAACTCGGGCGCGACTCATGGACACCGATTACAAAGTCAGGCTGGAGATTTTCGAAGGACCGCTCGATCTCCTGCTTTACCTGATCAAGCGTGACGAGATCGACATTTATGACATCTCCATTGAACGCATTACCGGCCAATACCTCGAATACATTCAGGCCTTCAAGGAATTGAACATCGACATCGCCGGCGAGTTCGTCGTGATGGCGGCGAACCTCATTTACCTGAAAAGCCGCAGCCTGCTGCCGGCCGATCAACAGCCGCCCGAGGAAGATTCGGAGGAAGACGACCCGCGCTGGGACTTGATCCGGCAACTGATCGAATACAAAAAATTTAAGGAAGCGGGCGCGCAATTGCAACTGCGCGAGCTTGAGCAGGAGCGCATTTTCGCCCGGGACGGAGGTCCGGCTTCGTCTGCTGATGGTCCGCTTCGACTGGGCGAAGTTGGAATCTTTCAACTCATCAACGCGTTCCAAAATGTCGTTAAACGAGTCGAAACGCGCGAAGATGTCGGAGAAATTTTCGGTGAGCGATTTAGCGTCTCGGATAAGATCGACATGATCCTGCGACGCCTTGCCAACGGCGTGCCGCTGCGTTTTTCAAATTTGTTTGGCGAGATTACATCGCGCGTCGAAATCGTGGTGACGTTCCTCGCACTTCTGGAACTGGTTCGTTTGAAGCAAGTTCGCGCGATCCAGAAAAATGTCTTTGAGGAAATTGAAATCGCGTCCGCGAACGGGTGAAGATCGACAATCATGCCGCGGGTTTTAATTGCCGGTTGCGGTTATGTTGGGCAAGCGACGGCGGATTTGCTTCATGACGCTGGCTGGGTCGTGCATGGCTGGACCCATTCCGCAGAATCGGCGGCGAAACTTGCTGCCAAATCTTACCCGGTCATTGCAGTCGATATCGCAAATGCGCGACAGGTCGGTGCGTGTCCGGAAAATTTTGATGCCGTAATTCATTGTGCGAGCACGCGCGGCGGCGATGTCGATCTTTATCGCCGGGTTTACTTGAATGGCGCTCGCAATCTCCTCGATCGATTCGTTAGATCGACAATCGTATTTACGAGCAGCACGAGTGTGTACGGGCAATGCGACGGGGCTTGGGTCACGGAAGAAAGCGCGACCGAGCCGGCGCGCGAGACCGGACGAGTCCTGCTCGAAGCGGAGAAGTTGGTGCTCTCTCGCGGCGGAATCGTCGCGCGGCTCGCGGGAATCTACGGACCGGGCCGCTCGGCATTGCTCGCGAAATTTTTGGCCGGCGAAGCGATTGTCGATCCGGAAAATGATCGCTTCATTAATCAAGTGCATCGAGACGACATCGCGGCCGCGCTTTTGTTGCTCTTGGATCGAAATCGAGCGAGTGCGAGCGCGGTTGAGCGACAAATTTACGACGTCGTGGACGACCAGCCCATTTTACAAAGCGACTGCTATCGCTGGCTCGCGAAGAAGTTAAATCGCCCACTTCCGGCAACCGGAAGATCGACATCGAAACGCAAGCGCGGCGACAGCAATAAGCGCGTCAGCAACGCAAAACTGCGCGGTCTCGGCTGGGCGCCTGAATACGGAAATTTCGCGGAGGCGATGGAAAAGAGCATCCTACCAAGTTTCGGGCAGGGTGGCGCGTGATTAACGGGGCGATAGCCCGTTTTGGATTCTGGAAACAGGGGTATAAAAGCTGCTTTTTTTGAAGCATGCGTCAGATCAAGCTCACCGGTCGCGAGGCGACCGTGGTGCGGGCCATAGGGTTCACCGAATCAATGCTCGGGGCGGAGATCCAGGACTTCGCGCGCATGGAAGTGGAAGATGTGACCGATACGCTGAACAGCTTGATCGCGGCCGGCTTCGTCGAGAGCATTCCTTACTACGAAGAGGTCCAACTCGCGGAAATGCCGGTGATAGCCTTCGAGTTGAACCCGGCTTACGTGCACGAATTAAAACAGGCGTTGAGCCGACGCTAGGTCACGTTTGCGTTGGCTGTCGCTCTGGCGATACGGTCGTTCTCGTGCCGCTCGCCGAAAAGCTGGCGAATCACCTCCTCGACCGGCACTTCTTGAACATTGATGTCGCTGACATGACAAGCTCCAAGCAATTGCCGGCACGTTTCTGTGACTTTTGCGCGCGGAACTTTCAGTTGAACCGAAACCGGCGTTTGCTCGATCACTTCGCCGAAGGCCGATAAGTCGCGCGTGGCCTGTTTCTCAAAAGTCAGACTGATTATTTTGTGGCCGGAAAAGCGGTCGATGATCTCGGCGAGCGGCCCGTCAAAAAAGATTTTGCC
>DMCG01000034.1 GCA_003445855.1 Spartobacteria bacterium
CCGAGCGGGATGAAGCGTCCGATGAGCAGGAGCAGGCCGCCGACGACCTGGAGCAATGCGATGACATAAATGTAGCCGCTGCTGACGAGCGCTCCGATGAACGCGCCGGCCTGGCCTTGCATTGGCGGCATCGGAATGAAATGCAGGAAGGCGTTGGACCCGAAGACGACGAACACGAGCCCGAGCAGGACTCGGGCGATGATGATGGCGTATTTCATAAATGTAATTTAGTGATTACTCGTTCGAGGCTGGCATTACGACTGCTAAACGTAGGCACGCGTCACGATGAAATTTGAGTGGCAACCAGACGAAACCGAGCGTTTCAATACGATCGAGTTAAAAGCGATTTTGGTCGTGGACAACGATCAGCAACTCGCCTCGGCTTTGCAATGGATCCTGGCGGACGACAATTTTTTGGTCGACGTCGTCTTCGATGGCGAGGCGGCCCTGCTCAAGGTGAAAGCGCATGAGTACGATGCCATCATTTGCGATCTGAAGATGCCGCGCCTGCGCGGTGATGAGTTTTATCTCAAGGCGAAAGACATGCGCCCATCTCTGGCCGACCGCTTCATCTTCATTACCGGATTCGCCACCGACCCGAATATTGCTCTGTTTCTTAACAAGCATGACGTGAAGTACCTCGTGAAACCCTTTGCCGTCCAAGGGCTCATCGACTGCGTCAGACAATTGCTGCGCTGAATATCGCGATAGCTGCGCGGGCTACTTGAAGAAGAGGTGGGCGACCTCGGACTCGAAATCCCAATAGATCACCGCCAGCGCGGTCACGTCGAACGCGGCGTGTGCGATCATCAGCATGAAGATCCGGCCGGTGGCGGCGAAGATCGTTCCGAAGACGAGGCCGGTGACTATGGCCTGTTCGACGCCGGGAAGTCCCTGGCTCGCATAGTGCGCGGCGCTAAACAATACGGAGGTCAGTAGCACGATGAATATCTTGGCCCACACGGCGGAACCGAAAAGCTTGCCGAGGCGTTCGAACATCCATCCCCGGAAGAAGGTTTCTTCCCGAAACCCCCGTTGATAATCAGAACGAAGAGCATTCCCAGGAGTGCATCCGTGTTTCCGGCCAGAAAATGATAGGCCTGATTGATCGGGGGAGCACCGAGAAGCGGCATCACCACCGCTTTCATCAGAAATTTGAACGCAACACCGAAAAAGATGCCGACGACCAGCGCGCCGGTCCAACTCTTGGGCCGCACGTAACCGATCTCGCGCCATGGTGTGCGTGACAGCCGGGCCCAGACCAACACCAGAATGGCGCTGATCGGCGCAACCATAAAATTCGCCGCGAGAATGACGAGAATCGCGATGATCCCGAGCGGCCCGAATCCGCGCAGCCTCGCGGCGAGAGCATCGTCCGTGCGGAAAGATGGATCGGCCGGTGTTAGTTTATTCGGGTCCGTCGACACTTCTTAAGGCAGCATCACTGATGCTCGGCCAGAATCTTAGCGAATCGCCAGACCTCGTGGAACGTGTTAAAGAGCGGCGTGGGCGCGGCGCGGATGACGTTCGGTTCGCGGAAATCGCACTTCACCCCGGCCGCTGCGAGTTTGTCGAAAAGCTCTTTCGGATGTTCGTGGACCAAGATCGACAACTGACAACCGCGCGCGTCCGCTTCGCGCGGCGTGACAACCGCATATCGCTTCGATCCGGTTTGTTCCAACAGAAATTGGAGATATCCGGTCAGCTTGATCGATTTCGCGCGCAGCACTTTCATTCCGCCGGCTTCATCGAAGATCGACAATGACGACCGGAGCGGCGCCATCGAGAAGATTGGCGGGTTGCTGATCTGCCAGCCGTCGGCCGACGGAACGGGGATAAACTCCGGTTCGAGATGCAGGCGGAACCGAGTCGCCGGATCGTTCCCGAACCAACCGGCCAGGCGTGGCAGCTCGCGGTTGGTCGCGTGCCGCTCGTGCACGAACGCGCCCGCGACCGCGCCGGGGCCGGCGTTGAGATATTTATAGGAGCACCAAACGGCGAAATCGACGTTCCAATCATGCAGCGCCAGCGGCACGTTGCCGGCGGCGTGAGCAAGATCGACCCCGACCGCGCAGCCGCGCTTCTGCGCTGCTGCCGTGATTCTCTCGATGTCGAACAACTGACCGGTGAAGAAGTTTACGCCCGCGAAGAGCACAAGTGCAATCTGATCGCCGTGCTTTTCCAGCGCAGTCTCGATGTCATCCTGTCGGACGGTGAACTCGCCTTCGCGCGGGCGCGCGAGAACGAGCGCGTCGTTCGGATCGAACCCGTGATGAACGATCTGCGTTTTGATCGCGTACGTGTCGGAAGGGAAAGCCGGCTCTTCCATCAGGATCTTGAAGCGCGATTTCGTCGGTCGATAAAACGTCGCCATCATCAGGTGAAGGTTCACCGTGAGGCTGTTCATGCAGATGACTTCGTTCGGTTTCGCGCCGACGAGCCGCGCCGTCGGCTCGCGCAGGGTCTCGTGATATGAGTACCACGGCGTCGGAGCCTTTAGATGCGCATCGACGGCGAGCTTCGCCCAGTCGTCTAACTCTTGCTCGACGATCTTTCTCGCCGCTTTCGGCATCAGGCCGAGCGAATTGCCGGCCAGGTAGATGAGCGGCTTACCGTCTTTGCCGAGCGGCAGGTGAAATCTTTCCCGAAACTGACGCAGCGGATCCTCGGCATCGAGTTGAAGGGCAAACTTTTCGTCGGCGGAAAATCGAAAAGTCATTTAACCGCAGATTACGCAGATTTCGCAGATTCAGGAAAAGAATAATGGACGCGACAGTGCGCATCCCTCCATTCGAAATTCGTTTACATCCGCGCAATCCGCGGTTGGTCTGAATTCAATCTTTGTCAGAGGGCGGCTGCATCAACTCGATTGTTGTCCCATCGGGGTCGCGAACGTAAACAATGCGCTTCCCGGCATTCGGGCCCGTTTTGAGGATTTGAGGCTTGCCCACCGCGCTCCAACCGGACGCTGCAATCGTGCTCAGTACAGCGTCAAGATTATCTACCGTAAGCGCAACATGGACCGATCCGACATCGCAAGGTCTGAGATCGGCACGCTTTCGGTCCGATGGGGCGTGGTACTCGAGCAACTCAATCCGGTGCCCGGGAGCCTTGAGAACCGCGATCGAGATCTCAGCACTGGGCACTCCGGTGACTTCACTGGCGAGATCACCTGTATGATGCGCCCGATGAGAAAGCTCGAAGCCGAGGACATCCTGCCAGAAGGCCAGAGACCGGTCGATGTTCGCGACCGTCAAACCGGTGTGATCCGTTGCAATGATGTGAAACGATGTGCTCATGCTCCTGATTATGTTTAATCTGGAAACTAGGAAACCAAGATCAAGAAATTGAATTAGGAAAGCAGGAACGCAGGACGATCTGAATCCGTTTCATCCGCGATATCCGCGGTTAAATTATTTTCCCACCGCGGCGATCACTTTGAGTTCGATTGCGATCGGCGTAGGCAACGCGGTGACCTCAACCGTGGTGCGCGTCGGATTTGGTTTGCCAGGCCCGGCGAAATGTTCCGCGTAGAGTCGATTGTAGATGGGAAAATCCTTCTTCATGTTCGTGAGGAAGACCGTGACATCGACGATGTCGTTCCAGGTCGCGCCGGCGTCTTCCAGAACGAGGCGGACGTTTTCAAACACCGCACGACATTGTTTCTCGATGTCGTAACTGACGATGTTGCCCGCGGCATCGAGCGTTACGCCGGGGATTTCTTTGCTGCCCCGCGTGCGGGGTCCGATGCCGGAGAGAAACAGGAGATCGCCGACGCGCTTCGCATGCGGGAACGCGCCGACGGGTTCAGGCGCACGGGAACTTTCGAAGGATTTGCTCATCTTGTTTCAAACCAACTTTTTCTAAGCCACAGATTAACACGGATGAAACACAGATGCCGAAGAGTTCAGGATTCCCGCCTTCGCCAAGGCTACGGCGGGTGGGCAGGGATTCAGGGTTCAGAAGATCAGTGTTAATCTGTGTGCATCTGTGGCCGAAATTCTTCATTCGATTACGACTTCGATCACGAGCAAGAGCCTGAGTTATATTTAGGCAGCTGCTCATGCCGCTAGCCTCCCGCGATTGCGCCCATGATAAAGAATGGCTCCGCGCCCGTCGCGATCGCGTCGGGCAGCAGGGTATCCGATGGCTCATGGGACACATCCTGTTCGCAAGCGAAAAACCTCACGAACGGCCGGCGCTTAAGCGTGACATGATCGCGGATTGTTCCGCGCAACATCGGATATTTGCCTTCGAGTGCGTCGAGAACCGATTGCACCGTAATAGAATTGTCGATCTTCAGTTCGACTTCGCCATCGACGCGCGCCAGTGTGCGCAGATGGTGCGGGAGCACGACTCGTATCATGGCAAAGTCTGAACTTCGACCGATAGCACGGCCGGAAGATCTCGGACGATGGGATTCCACGTGTCGCCGGCGTCGGTCGATGCGTACACCTGCCCGCCGGTGGTGCCGAAGTACACGCCGCACGAATCGAGCGAGTCAACCGTCATCGCATCGCGCAACACGTTGACGTAGCAATCGCGTTGCGGCAGACCTTTCGTGAGTTCTTCCCACTCGTTTCCGCCGGTCCGGCTGCGATAGACGCGCAACTTCCCATCCGGCGGGAAATGTTCGGAGTCGCTCTTGATCGGCACGACGTAAATCGTGTCCGGCTCGTGCGCATGAATGTCGATCGGGAAGCCGAAGTCGCTCGGCAAATTCCCGCTGACCTCGTGCCACGACTCCCCGGCGTCGTCGCTACGCATCACGTCCCAATGCTTTTGCATGAACAGCGTGTTGGGACGCGCTGGATGCATCGCGATATGATGTACGCAGTGACCCACCTCCGCCGTCGGATCGGGAATATGTTGCGAATGCAGGCCGCGATTGATCGGACGCCAGGTCTTGCCGCCGTCGTCGGTCCGGAATGCGCCCGCGGCCGAGATCGCGATGAACATTCGCTCCGGATTTTTCGGATCGAGAAGAATCGAGTGCAGACACATTCCGCCCGCGCCGGGCTGCCAGCGAGGCCCGGAGCCGTGGCCGCGCAGTCCGGCGAGTTCCTGCCACGTCTGGCCGCCGTCGCTCGAGCGGAAAAGGGCGGCGTCTTCCACCCCGGCATAGATCGTATCCGGATCGGTCAGCGACGGTTCGAGATGCCAGACGCGTTTGAACTCCCACGGATGTTGCGTGCCGTCGTACCATTGATGAGTTGTTAGGGGTTTGCCGGTTTCCGGGGAAGTGTCGTATACGAATTTATTGCTGTCGCCTTTGGGCATGCCGTCGGGAGTGGTCGCCGGCTCACTCGGGGCTGTGCCCGGCTGTATCCAGGTCTTGCCGCCGTCATCGGAGCGCTGGATCTGCTGGCCGAACCAGCCGCTCGATTGCGACGCATACAGCCGGTTCGGGTCAACAGGCGAGCCTTTGACGTGATAAATCTCCCAGCCCGCAAAGTGCGGACCCCTGACCTCCCATCGTTCGCGCTTGCCGTCCG
>DMCG01000161.1:0-846 GCA_003445855.1 Spartobacteria bacterium
GTGCCGGTCGGATTAATTGTGGACAGCCGGATCACCGCGGTCAAAGCGGGTATCGAGATTCCAAGCGATCCGCTAGAGGCGCATTATCTCGCGGGCGGCGATGTGAGTCAGGTGATTCTGGCGTTGATCGCCGCCGACAAGGCCGGTATTTCGCTCGATTTCAATCGCGCGTGCGCGATCGATTTGGCCACGAAAGGCACCGGCAAGACCGTGCTCGAAGCGGTACGCACGAGCATCAATCCGAAAGTCATCGACGTACCCAACCCGTCGATGGGCCGAACCACCATCGACGGCGTGGCCAAGGATGGCATCGGTGCGAAAGTGAAAGCGCGCGTGACCGTGCGGTCGCATCTCGATCGGTTTGTCGGCGGCGCGACCGAGGAAACGATCATTGCTCGTGTCGGCGAAGGAATCGTGAGTGCAATCGGTTCGGCCGATTCCTACAAGGACGTGCTCGAAAATCCGGACCGCATTTCCAAAGCGGTGCTGGCCAAGGGGCTCGACAGCAACACGGCGTTTGAAATTCTTTCGATCGACATTGCCGATGTCGATGTGGGCGACAACATCGGCGCGAAGTTGCAAAGCGAGCAAGCGGACGCTGACAAGCGTATTGCCCAGGCGAAAGCGGAAGTGCGTCGCGCCGCGGCGGTGGCGGTCGAGCAGGAGATGCGCGCGAAGACGCAGGAGATGCGCGCGAAAGTCGTCGAGGCGGAAGCGCAAGTGCCGCAAGCGATGGCGGAAGCGTTTCGCTCCGGGCACCTAGGGATCATGGATTATTACCGGATGAAAAATGTGCAGGCCGATACTTCGATGCGGGAATCGATTGCGGGAACGGACAAACCGCGG
>DMCG01000161.1:1158-1748 GCA_003445855.1 Spartobacteria bacterium
GTGCATTTCGATAATCTGCTCTTTCTTTTGCTCGTTGCCGTCGCGTTGCTGTTCCGGTGGCTGGCCAGCAAAGCGGGGCAAACGAGCAAAGATTCGGAAGAATCGGAGCGAAGATCGACATCTACGCCGCAAACGCCTCCGCCAATTCCTCACGCGCCGGCGGAAACGGACGAAGAGCGCATTCGCAAGTTTCTCGAAGCGCTTGGTCAACCGCCCGGCTCAAAACCGCCGCCACCGGTCGCGCAACGGCCGAGCTATCAAAAACCGATCGTGCTCGAGCATGTTCCACCGTTTGCCTCGCCGCTGCCGCGAAGGGTAACACTGCCGCGTCAAATCACGCAGCCGCCTTACGAGAAGAAGACATTCAAACCGAAAGCTGCGGAAGCGAGCTTCGAAGTACACGAGCCCACGGCTACGGCGCCACCTGCGCCGGCGCCTCCAATCAAGTCGCCGGCGGAAGCATACGCGATCGCCACTGAACCGAAGACGGAGTCCGCGCGAAGCGAAACAAATATCGCGATGCTTCTCCGATCATCATCCGGGCTGCGCAACGCCATCATTCTGCGTGAAGTCTTCGGGCCGCCGCGAAG
>DMCG01000161.1:2060-2675 GCA_003445855.1 Spartobacteria bacterium
ATGGCCGCCCTACAATCGGATCAACTTGCCGATCTTGCGCGAACGCTTGCAAGGCTTGCGCGAATCCGTATTTTCCCGCTCCACTTTTTCCCGCCGCCGGCGTGGCGGAACTGGCAGACGCGCTGGACTCAAAATCCAGTGATCGCAAGATCGTGTGGGTTCGAGCCCCTCCGCCGGCATTCCCTCTAAGATGCCGTTTTACGAGGGAAAATGATTAGAAAATTGCAATTGATCGATTTCGAACGGTCGCGCACGAAAACGCACAGATTCACATTCTATTTGTCAACGAGTCGTCAACGGAGAAAGGGAAAACTGCCCCGAAATGATTAGGCTGCTGCGTTGAGTTTTGCGACCAACGCGCCGGTTCTTTCGGCAGCGCGTGCGGCGTCAGCAACAGAATGAGCGGGCCCCTTGATTATCCTCTCAGCACATAGTGGCCATGAATCCAGACTCTTTGACCGTGGCGCAATACCCAATGTCCCGGCCTCCAGATGTAATAGGAGCGGCCCACGTTATAACCAGCGCCGCGAGTGTAATACGGCCGATCGCCAATCTCGACCGTGACGGAGCCTGGGTAGGTATAGCCAGGGGAACCGGCATAACCGGGTCCGTATG
>DMCG01000064.1:0-687 GCA_003445855.1 Spartobacteria bacterium
ATTCCTTCGCCAATTCCACACAAAAGAGCCCGCATCGAAATTATTCCTTTGATCGACGTCATGTTCTTTCTGCTCGCCAGTTTCATGATGGTCAGCTTGAGCCAGACACACATGAAGGGTATCCGTGTTAATCTGCCGGCCGCAATGGCGCTGCCGCCAACCGAGCAGAAAGATTACGTTTCCATAAAAGTGCGCGAGGGGAACACGGTTACCTTTGACGATCAGGTTGTGCCGGACGACCAAGTGCTGCCGCGCCTTTATCAGCTGCATCAGGCGAACCCGAACATCAAAGTCTCAATCAGCGGGGACATGCTGGCGATGCACGGCGATGTGATTTCGGTGCTCGACAAAGTGCGCTCGGTGGGAATCACGAAAGTAGGCTATCAGATCAGAGCGGCGGGTGCTTCCGGCGGTCAGCCCCCCGGCCCTCAACCACCCGGCGCTCAACCGCCACCTCCGTCCAAGCCCTAATCGCTGCGCCGAATGGCCGGCAGCGCAGCACGAAACGCGCGCAGCGCTTGTGTCCGGTGGCTGATTTGGTTTTTTACTTCGGCAGGCAATTCGGCAAAGGTCTTGTCGAATCCGTTGGGAGCAAAAACCGGATCGTAGCCAAAACCATTTTCGCCGCGCGATGGATCGACAATTATCCCGTCAATGAGTCCCTCGAAAGTGCCGAGCAATTTGCCA
>DMCG01000064.1:991-2548 GCA_003445855.1 Spartobacteria bacterium
CGTGCAAGCGCGCGCAGCAATTTGTCGATGTTGTCGCGCGCGGTCGCGCTCTCGCCCGCGTAACGAGCGGACAGAATTCCCGGCGCACCGCCCAGCGCATCCACTTCCAATCCGGAATCCTCCCCCAGGACAAGATCGACAACTACACGTGAGACATTGACGGCTTTTGCGACCGCGTTTTCCGCAAAAGTGCGGCCTGTCTCCTGGATTGTCCCAGCACTCGGCACACTGGTCAGATCGACAAGTTCGAATTCATCGCCGAGAATTTGCACAAACTCGCGCGTCTTATGCGCGTTGCGCGTGGCAAGAAGAAGCTGCATTCTTCCGCGACTCATAATGCTGCTTTGATTTTCTTTACATGAGCGAGCGTCGCAAATCTTATCCCTTCGACCAGATCGAACCCAAATGGCAGGCCATCTGGGACGAGCGGCAAATCTTTCATGCGCCAAATCCCGGGGAGAAAAATTTCGATCCAGCGAAACCGAAATTCTACATCCTCGATATGTTCCCATATCCGAGCGGAGCTGGCTTGCATGTCGGACACCCGGAAGGTTACACCGCGACCGACATCGTCGCGCGCTACAAACGGATGCGCGGTTTCAACGTTCTGCATCCGATGGGTTGGGACGCGTTCGGTTTGCCGGCGGAACAATACGCGATCAAAAGCGGCCAGCATCCGGCGATCACGACGCGCCAGAACGTTGCGAAATTCAAATCGCAACTCAAACGCATCGGTTTTTCCTACGATTGGCAGCGCGAGATCAACACGACCGATCCACGTTATTACAAATGGACGCAATGGATTTTCCTGCGGCTTTACCATTCCTGGTTCAACCCGAAATCGAACAAAGCCGAACCGATCTCAACCTACCGTGGCGAAAATCCAGAGAATGTGCGGCTCGCTTATGTCGCCGATGCGCCGGTGAATTGGTGCCCGGAACTCGGCACCGTTTTGGCGAATGAAGAAGTTGTCGATGGAAAAAGTGAGATCGGCGGATTCCCGGTTGTTCGGCGGCCGATGCGGCAATGGATGCTGCGTATCACGAAATTTGCGCAGCGATTGCTTGATGAACTGGACGCGCTCGATTGGCCGGAAGGAATCAAACTGCTTCAGCGCAATTGGATCGGCCGCAGCGAAGGCGCAGAAATCCAGTTCCAAGTGGCGCAAGTTTCTAACTTGCGAACTATTGAAAATGGCAAGTTGGAAACTTGCCCCACCATCCGCGTTTTCACGACGCGCCCCGACACGCTTTACGGCGCGACTTACATGGTGCTCGCGCCGGAGCATTCACTTGTCGATCTTGTCGTCACGGAAGAACAATGGCCGGCGGTGCGCGAATATCGCGAACGCGCGGCGCGCAAGAGCGATCTCGAGCGCACCGATCTCGCAAAAGAAAAAACCGGCGTGTTCACCGGCGCGTACGCGATCAACCCGGCAAACAACGACAAAATTCCGATCTGGACCGCCGATTATGTTCTGCTCGGTTACGGCACCGGCGCGATCATGGGCGTGCCGGCGCACGACGTGCGCGATCTCGAGTTTGCGCGCAAGTTCGG